>USAC01000022.1 GCA_900552475.1 uncultured Eubacteriales bacterium
GCAGCCTCCTGAATGGCCGTCTTGTTGGCGGCCTTCATCTCGTTGGAGATGGGGATGTAGGGGTTGTTCGCGGAGGAATCGGACTTGGCCAGATTGTCATACACCGCGGTGATAGCGGGGAAGGTGTTGGTCAGATAGTCCTTGTAGGTGTCGGAGTTGTAGGCGTCGGAGTTAGGAGCCAGATAGCCCGTCACGGTCGCGAACTTCGCGGCCTGATCGGCGGAGCTGGCGAACTTGATGAACTCGTAAGCGCCCTTCTGGGCCCACTTGTTGCCGTTGTTGCAGATGAAGCCGCCCGTACCGCCAGCGGGCTCGCCCGTGCGCTTACCGGCGTTCGTGGCGGAGATCATGGGAACGATGCCGACCTCGAACTTGTCGCCGACCGCGGTCAGAACCTTACCGGTCACGGAGACAACGGCCATCATCATCGCGCAGGAGCCGTCCGCCAGCTGGGGGATGATCTCCTTCTGATAGTTGGAGCCGTAGGCGATGCAGAGATTCTCCGCGTGCAGCTTCTGATACACGCCGAGCATGGTCTTGACGGCGTTGTTCACGGTGCTGTCGGAGGTGTACAGGCACTTCTCGATGGTGCCCTTGTAGCCGTTGTCGTTATCATAGTACATGATGCCCTCACGGCCGAGCGCGGCGTTGAAGTAGTAGCCGTCCGGGTGGAAGCCGATGCCGTAGGTGGTGTAGCCGCCGTCAACGAGCTTCTTGCTGACCGTGTACAGATCCTCGAAGCTCTTCAGATCCTTGGAGGCGTCAATACCGGCCTTGGCGAACATATCCTTATTGTAATAGATCACGGGATAGGAATAGCCCTGCGGATAGCCGATCTGCTTGCCGTCCTTGTCCTGATAGGCAGAGCGGATGGCTTCCCACGTGTTGTCGAGCTCCTTCCAGGTACCCTTCTTCTCCATGTCGATGAACTCCTGAATGGGAACGCAGTAGTCCTCGTTGGCGTACATGGCGACGTTCTCGACCGCGCCGTGGAACATGGCGGGCAGCTCGCTCTGCTCGGTGGAGCTGATCTTCGCGTTCATCTCAGCCTGGCTGCCCTGAGACTCGCAGACCACATGGTACTTCGTCTGGCTGGCGTTGAAGGCATCGATAATCTCCTGATACTGGTTCTTCATCGTCTCACCGAAGTAAGTCCAGATCGTGACCTCGATCGTGCCTTCGGGTTCGGGACCCCAGTCTTCGGTGGGATCCTTCTCCTTGCCGCAGGCCACAAGGCTCAGCGCCATGACCAGAGCAAGGATGAGTGCAAGTACTTTTTTCATCTTGGTTCTCCTTTGTTGGTATTTATAAAACGCACACCGTGCATTTTATACGGGGAATCATGTCCTGTCCGGAGCTTAGTTGCTGGTGGGGTTGGACAGGTTGTAAAGCTCGATGGCTTCCTGAATGGTGTCGCAGTCCTTCTGGATGATGGCGTCCAGATCCGCATCCGGATTGGAGGCCGCCGCCTGAATGGCCGCGCGATTTGCCGCCTCCATCTCGTTGGAGATGGGGATATAGGGGCTTCTGGCGGAGGAGTCCGCCTTGGCAAGGCTCTCATAGACCACCGCGATGTCGGGGAAGGTGTTCTTCACATAGTCCTGATAGACCTCGCTGTTATAGGCGTCGGTGTTGGTGGCAAGATAGCCCGTCACGCTCGCGAAATAGCCCGCCTCGTCCGCGGAGCTCGCGAACTTGATGAACTCGTACGCGCCCTTCTGGGCCCACTTGTTGCCGTTGTTGCAGATGAAGCCGCCGGTGCCGCCGTTGGGCTCGCCCGTGCGTTTGCCCGCGTCCGTCGCGGAGAGCATCGGGATGATGCCGACCTCAAAGTTATCGCCGACCGCGGTGAGCACCTTGCCGGTCATGGACACGACGCCCATCAGCATCGCGCAGGAGCCGTCCGCCAGCTGGGGGATGATCTCCTTCTGATAGTTGGTACCGTAGGGGATGCTCAGATTCTCGCTCTGCAGCTTCTGATAAACGCCGAGCATCGTCTTGAGCGCGTGATTGACCGTGCTGTCGGATGTGTACAGACACTTTTCGATCGTACCGGAATAGCCGTTGTCGTGATCGTAGTACATGATGCCCTCGCGGCCGAGCGCGGTGTTGATATAGACGCCGTTGGGGTGGAAGCCGATGCCGTAGGTGGTATAGCCGCCGTCGACGAGCTTTCTGCAGACGTCGTAGAGATCCTCAAAGCTCTTGAGATCGTTCACCGCATCGATACCGGCCTTGGCAAACATGTCCTTGTTGTAAAAGACGTTGCCGTAGCTGTAGCCCTGCGGATAGCCGATCTGGCTGCCGCTCTGATCCTGATACGCGGTCAGAATGGCCTGCCAGGTGTTGTCAAGCTCCTTCCAGGTGCCCTTCTTCTCCATGTCGATGAACTCCTGCAGCGGCACGCAGTAATCTGCGTTGGCGTACATAGCGACGTTCTCGACCGTGCCGTGGAACATGGCGGGCAGCTCCTCCTGCGATACAGAAGCCAGCTTCGCGTTCAGCTCAGCCGCGCTGCCCTGCGTCTCGCAGGTGACATGGTACTTGGTCTGACTGGCGTTGAAGTCGTCGATGACCTTCTGGTACTGGTTGCGGAGCGTTTCTCCGAAGAGGGTCCAGATCTCGACTTCGATCGTTCCTTCGGGCTCGGGGCCCCAATCAGCCGTCGGATCCTTCTCCTTGCCGCACGCCACAAGGCTCAGCGCCATGACGAGGGCAAGGACAAGCGCAAGAATCTTTTTCATCTCTGTTTCTCCTTGTTCTTTTTTCCTTTTTCTATTTATAAAACACCGTCGGGTGCTCTATACGCCGGGAGAGAGAATAACGGGAGAATATAGTTTTTTATCAGCCCTTGACGCCGCCGGCCGTCATCCCCTTGATGATGTAATCCTGGCCGAAGATGTAGGCAATCACCGTCGGGATGATGGCGATCATGGCGCTGGCAAGGATCTGGCTGTAGTCCACGACGTCGCCCGCGACAAGCTGCGCCACGCCGACCTGCACCGTGCGCATGGTGGACTTCGTCGTGACCAGCAGGGGCCAGAAGTAGGCGTTGTAGATGCTCACGAACAGGTACACCGCCAGCGACGACAGCGTCGGCAGGGACAGCGGCAGCGCGATGCGGAACAAAAAGCCGATATCGCCGCAGCCGTCGAGCGTAGCCGCTTCCTTGAAGTCCTTCGACAGCGTCAGGAAGTACTGACGCATCATGAAGATGGACGTACCGCCGACGAGGGAGGTAATAATCAGGCCGAGATAGGTGTTCGTCAGGCCGAGGTTCTGCACCGTGACGAAGTTCGTGATCACGACGACCTCGCCGGGGATCATCATGCTCGCGAGCACAAGGCCGAACAGGAACTTCTTGCCCTTGAACTCAAAGAACGAGAAACCGTAGGCCGCGAGACTCGCCACGGTGATCTGGATGGTGATGGCCAGCAGGCACACAATCAGCGAGTTTTTCAGGTACGACAGCAGGGGAACCTTCTGGAACACCTCGATATAGTTGATGAGCGTTGGGTTGGCAGTGAACAGCCGCAGCGGCGAGCTGGTCAGTTCATCCTCATACTGAATGGAAAACAGAAAGCCGATAATCAGCGGGGAGATAAACAGGATGCCGAGCAGCACCTTCAGACCGAAGGAAATTCCTTCTTTCGTCTTTCTGACTTGTTTCTGCGTCATCATTGATAATGCACCACCTTATCTTCCAGAGCAAACTGGATGCGCGTCAGGATAAAGATCATCAGGAACAGGAAGATGGCCTGTACACATGCCGTCTCGAAACGGCCGTTGACGATAGCGTTTTCGTAGATGTAGTAGATCAGCGTCTTCGTGCTGTTGGCGGGGCCGCCCTGCGTCAGGAGCTTGATCTGGTTGAAGCACTTGAACGAGTTGTTGATGTTCAGGAACAGCACGAAGAAAATCTGGGGAGAGGCCAGCGGGAGAATGATCTTGCGGATACGCTCGAGCGGGCCGGCGCCGTCGAGCCATGCGCTCTCGAGCAGATCCTCCGGCACGTTGCGGAAGCCCACCAGCAGGAAAATGAAACTCGTGCCGATGTGCTGCCAGACCGTCATCGCGACCACGCACCAGAAGGCGGTGGATTTCGTGGTCAGCCAGGAGATATCCGTGCCCAAAATGTTGTTGAGCACGCCGTTGTGCTGGCTGAAGAAAAACAGGAAGATGGCCGCCGCGGGGGACGAGGCGATCGCCATGGGCAGCGCGTACATCGTCTGATACAGCTTCGACCAGCGCACCTTCATCGTGGCGAGCAGAGCAAAGATCATCGCGATGCTGAAGGTAAAGACCAGATTGGCCGCCGCCATTTTCAGCGTGACGACAACAACGTTCCAGAATTCATCCTTCTTCAGTACGCGGAGCCAGTTGCCGATGCCGACCCACTTGGCGAAGTTACCGCGCTTGTCCGTCACAGCGAAGGACAGCACAATCGCCCGGATGAACGGGTAGAATGTGAATGCGCAGAACAGGAGGATCGCCGGGGCAATCAGCAGATACGGCAGTTTTTTTGTCCGTTTCTTTCTTGCCAGCGGCAGTTCGTTCTTTTGTGACATCTTAAGGTTCCTTTCCCGGCCCTGCGGCCGTTCATTTTATCCATTCAGGCAGTCTGCCAGGCGAAGGGCGTCCCGTCTGAAAAGCTCGGGGGTGATGTGCGGGCCGGATACATATTCCAGTACCAGATCCGCGTCCGGTGTCTCGCGGCCGATCTGCCGCAGGAGCCGTTCCATCTCCTCCGGGGTATACCACAGGCCCTCCTCGAACATCGGCCGGTGCAGATCATGCACGCCGTCGGTGTTGTGCAGATGATAGCCCTTGATACGCGTACCCAGCTGGGAGATCAGTTTCGGGATGTCCCAGTGGTTTGCCATGGCGTGGCCCGTGTCGATGAGCGCGCCGACCTCGTCGGGGAGCTCATCAAACATCTTCACGAACTCGTCCTGATCGAGCAGGACGCTGTCCTTGAACGGGAAGCCGACGTTTTCCACCGTCAGGTGCAGGCCCTCGGCCTTCGCCTTGGCAGCGGTGCTGCGGATGGCCTCGAGCGACCACTCCTGCAGCTGCGCGCGCTCGTCTGCTGGGACGGCACGCTCGTGCGTGTGCATAACCATCGACTCGGCGCCGAAGAGGTGGTACCAGCGGAACGCCTTGGCAAACGCCGCCTCCATCGCCGCGCGCTCGGGGCTGTCGGGCGCGCCGCTGATCTCCACGAACGGCGCGTGCAGCGTCACGGGGCCGCTGGCAAAGCGCGGCACCTGACTGTCCAGCAGCTCGTCGAAGTTCGGAATCGGCCAGCTCGTGCCGAGCTCCGCGCCCATCGGAACCTCCGGACAGCTTTTGCAGAGCTGTTCGAGCAGGTCATAGTCCTCAAAGAGTACGCAGAAGGAAGAGATAAAGATTTTTTGCATTGTTTTTTCGCCTCACGCAAGAATGGGATAGGGGCAGGGCGGGCAGAACAGATACAGGCACTGATACGCGGGGTGTCCCTTCATTTTTTCAAATACAAATCGGTCAACGACGCGCTGCTCCTCTGCGCTGCAGCCGCAGCGCACGGCGATGTGCGTCATGTCCACATAGCGCAGCTCGTGCGCTGCGTAGCCGAACAGCTGCTCGCTGTAGCCCCGGCCCTGCAGGGCGGGCTTTACATACATGGTGTCAATCACGCCGCACGACGCGGGGAGGTCTTTGTCGGTCCCCATGCGGACGAAGCCGGAAACCTCACCCTTGAGATAGCTCAGCGCGATGTAGTTCGGGTGCTCGGCAAGCAGAGCGCGCGCCCCGCGGCGGTAGCTCTCACGGTCAAACGCCGCGCCGCGCTCGGCGGCCTCGGCCTGTGCCAGGTCGAGAAGCGTCTCCTCCTGCTCGGGCCTTACGGGATAGACGGCCATGTTGATGTCCGCCCCGGCGATGCCGCCCCACGCGCGCTTGAGCCGGTCGGGCAGGTGGGATTCATCATTCATGAACTCGACGGTGATGTTCCCGTCCCCGTCCACGTTCAGAAGCGACACGGAGGTGTTGTCCCCGTGGCCGAACTCCTTCACGCGCGTCATCGGCTCACCGAGGATCGTGCAGAGCGTGGCCTTGATGGTGCAGGAGTGGGAAACCGCGACGGCCACGCCGTCGGGGCCGACCTCGCGCGCAATGCGCTTCAGCCCGCAGATCAGCCGGGCCGCAACCTGCTCAAAGCTGCTCGCGCCGGGGGTCTTAAGCGCCCACGGCGTCTCGCTCCAAGCCCGGTTCCCCTCCGGGAACTCGTCGGCGATGTTGCCCCAGGCCATGTCCTCCCAGATACCGGTCGTCACCTCACGCAGCGAGATGCGCGTGTGAATCGTCAGGCCGCGCTCCTTCGCGATGGGGTCGATCGTCATGATCGAGCGGTAGGAATCGCTGGAATACAGCTTATCAATATGAATCCCCTCGAAGCGGCGGCGCAGCATCTCACACTGCTCATAGCCCTTGTGCGTGACCAGCGCGTCCACGTGGGCCTGTGTGCGCCGGCAGGCATTGCCCTCCGACTCGCAGTGTCTCACCAGATAAATCTTAGCCATAATATTCCTCTATCATTCAACAAATTATTAATTTTTCGTCTCAATAAACAGGCATTCACCCAAGATATGATGGTTTTAGCTTAGCACACGCAATCGGACAAAGCAAGATGTTTTTCTCTCTTTTCCCTGTTTTTTTGGCGTCATCTTGAACGATAAATCAATAATTTGTGCAGATTCTCCAATTTATTTTTCTAGTTTTTGTGGATTTCTCCGGCCTCCTTCTTGTTAATTTCTTGTCTATTATTAGTAAATCCATATTTTTCCATTTGGTGAAAAATCCTGATATTTCTCAAAAATATTAATAATTCATCTTGCATCCGCCGCAAGACTGTGGTATACTTTTCTCAATCAATTCGTCCGACCTTACAGGAGGTGCTTATGCGAACCAAAGGCGTCACTATGCAGGATGTCGCAAAGGCGGCCGGCGTTTCTCAATCCACCGTCTCCATGATCCTGAACCAGAAATCCAGTTCCTTCCCCACCACTACGATCGAAAAGGTACTCGCCGCGGCCACGGCGCTGAACTATCAGTTCCGCCGCACCGCGCCGCCCCCCTCGAACAGTACGGTGCTCGTCATCGCCGTGCAGACCACGAACCCGTACTACAGCGCCATGATCCAGGGCATCGACCGCGCGGCCATCACCCAGAGCATTTCGATCATCACCGCATGTTCCTACCACAATCCCGCGCTTGAGAGCGCCTATCTCCAGATGGCCCTCGAGCACCACTATCTCGGCGTCATCTTCCTCTATCCGCCGGATAACGACGCGGCCTATGCCAACGCCAACACCCGCATTCCCATCGTCACGATCTGCGACCGGTCGAGCCATGTCACCGGCGACATCGTGGAGCTGAACAACTTCGAGGCGGGCGTGCTTGCCGCGCGGCACCTGCTCGAGCTGGGGCACAAGAATATCGCCGTTCTCTCCTCGACCTCCGTGCGCAGCACGACCTCGCGCGCAACGCGCGTGGCCGGCGTTCTCTCCGAGGTGCGCAAGGTTCTCTCCGAGGATCATCTGCTGATCCTCAGCGGCAACTCCGGCTCCACCGACATGCTGCAGGAGAAGAGCTCGCACTATCAGATGGGCCACACGCTTGCCCAGAACAAGAAGATCTTCCAGCGCAACATCACGGGCCTGATCTGCGTCAATGACCTCGTGGCCTACGGCGCGATGGACGCGCTCATCAGCCGCGGCTACCGGATTCCGGAGGATTTCTCCGTCATCGGCTCGGATAATCTGCTGTTTTCCAGCATGCCGCAGGTCTCGCTCACCACGATCGAGCACCACCCCTACATCGTCGCGCAGTCCGCGCTCACGACGCTTCTCAACCGCACGCACATGTCCGTTACGAACCAGAGCGCCTCGTCGACGGCGCGCTTTCAGGTGCAGTGTCAGCCGAACCTGATTATCCGCCACTCGACCGGCCCCGCGCGCACCGGGATGCTGCCCGGCATGCCCGGCCCCCGGTTCTGATAAGAGGTAGAAACCGCATGGCATCTCTCATCCTCGTCTCCGATATGGACGGGACGCTGCTCGACGACAGCTCCCGCATCCCGCCTGAGAACATCGCCGCCATCCGCGAACTCATCGCCGCCGGCGGCGGCTTCACCATCGCGACGGGCCGCCCCGTGCGCAGTATCGTGGATCATCCCGCGCTGCGCGGGCTGATTACCCTGCCCGTCATCGCATGCAACGGCGCGTGCCTGTACGACACGCAGAAACAGACGTATCTCTTCGCGCGCCGCCTGCCGGACGATGTGCAGGCGCTCGCCGCGCGCCTGCTCGCGCAGTATCCGGATTTCGGCGCGCTCGCCTTCTCTCAGGCCGACAGCTGCACCTACACGCTGCGCCGCACGGACTTGACCGACGAGGTCGTCCTCCGCCGCGAGACGGTCGGTCTGCACGAGTGCGGCCCGGAGGGCGCGCCCACGCCGTGGAGCAAGCTCGTCCTCTCCTGCCCGGACACGGCGCACATCTCGCGCTGCGCCGAGCTGCTCGCCACCGAGCGCCCGGACGTCAGCATCACGCTGACCGAAGGCTGCTACATCGAGATTCTCCCCGGCGGCACCAGCAAGGGTACGGCGCTTGAGGAACTTTCCCGCCGCTGCGATATCCCGCTTACGCGCTTCGTCGCCATCGGCGACAGCACGAACGACCTGCAGATGCTGCGCTGCGCGGGCCGCAGCGCGGCCGTCGGCAACGCTGCCGAGGCCGTCAAGGCCGAGGTCGACGCCGTCTTCGCCTCGAACAACGACGCGGGCGTCGCCGACTGCATCCGTAGCCTTCTCCTGCCCTGATTTCCCGCCGGACGAGCGCACTTTTGTGCCCGTCCGGCCTTTTTTGCATCATTTTCGCGCAGAAAGGAGACGCTTGTCCATGACCACCTGTCTCATCGTTTCCGATTCCTTCAAGGGAACCCTCTCCAGTCTCGAGATCTGCCGCATCGCCGAGGAGGTCGTCCCCGCCGTCATCCCGGACGGCCGCGCCGTCGCGCTCCCCATGGCCGACGGCGGCGAGGGGACGGTGCAGAGCGTCCTGCGCTGCACCGGCGGCGAGCCGGTCACGCTGGACGTCACCGGCCCCTTCCCCGGCGGGACGGTTCGCGCCGCCTATGGCCGCTTCGGCGGCTGCGCCGTGATCGAGATGGCCTCGGCCGCCGGGCTGCCGCTCGCGGCCGGCCGGCTCGACCCGCTGCACGCGACCACCTTCGGCGTCGGTGAGCTGATCCGCCACGCCGTGGAGCGCGGCTGCCGCGAGATCTATCTCGGTCTCGGCGGCAGCTGCACGAACGACGGCGGCAGCGGCTGCGCCGCCGCGCTCGGCGTGCGCTTTGAAAATGCCGCGGGCGAGCCGTTCGTCCCCACGGGCGGGACACTCGCGCAGATCCGCCGCATCGACCTCTCCGGCGCGCGGGAGCTGCTCGCCGGGGTGAAAATCACCGCCATGTGCGACGTGGACAATCCCCTCTGCGGCCCGGAGGGCGCCGCCGCCGTGTTCGGCCCGCAGAAGGGCGCGGCCGCGGAGACCGTCCGCCTGCTCGACCGGGGGCTGCACAGCCTGCGCGAGGTCGTCTATGCCGAAACGGGGCGCGACCTCGCGGACGTGCCCGGCGCGGGCGCCGCGGGCGGCTTCGGCTTCGGGTGCATGGCGCTGCTCGGCGGCACTCTGCGCCCCGGCATCGAGACGCTGCTCGATCTCGCGGGGTTTGACCGCCTGCTCGAGCGCGCCGACCTCGTCATCACCGGTGAGGGACGGCTCGACGGCCAGAGCCTGCGCGGCAAGGTCATCAGCGGCGTCGCCCGCCGCGCGAAGGGGCGCGTCCCCGTCATCGCCATCGTCGGCGGCATCGCGGACGACGCGGTGCCCGCCTACGGACTCGGCGTGGACGCGATGTTCTCCATCGACCGCGCGGCGCTGCCGTTTCCGGAATCCGCCCCGCGCAGCGCCGCGGACTACCGCGCCACGCTGCGCGACGTGCTGCGCGTGTGGCAGCTGGGCCGCGACGGTCATTCCCACTGACCTCCACCCTATCTTCTCCGCGTAAAATGCAAAAGCGCACTTCTGTAAAATCTCTGTCAATTTCTCCCATACATCTCATACCCATTATATAGGAGATCTCCATGTTTGTCTATGCCGATAATGCCGCCACCACGCGCCTGAGTGAGACGGCGCTCGCCGCGATGCTCCCCTGTCTGCGGGAGCAGTACGGCAATCCCTCCAGCCTGCACGCCGCAGGGCAGGCTGCAAGCGGCGTCCTCGTCCGCGCGCGCGAGACAATGGCGCGCCTGCTCGGGTGTGCGCCGCACGAGCTTGTGTTCACCTCCGGCGGCAGTGAAAGCGATAATCAGGCGCTCCTCTCCACTGCCGCGCTCGGTGCGGCACAGGGCCGCCGCCACATCGTCTCCACCGCCTTCGAGCACCACGCCGTCCTGCACACGCTGAACCGTCTGCGCGCGCGGGGCTTCGACGTGACGCTCCTGCCCGTCCATGAGGACGGCGTCGTCACCGCCGCGGACATCGCCGCCGCACTCCGCCCCGACACCTGCCTTGTCTCGGTCATGTACGCCAACAACGAGATCGGCACCATCCAGCCTGCGGACGAGATCGGCGCGCTCTGCCGCGCGCAGGGCGTTCTCTTCCACACGGACGCCGTGCAGGCGGCGGGGCACCTCCCCATCGACCTCGCGGCGCAGCCGATCGACCTGCTGAGTCTCTCGGCGCACAAGTTCCACGGGCCGAAGGGCGTCGGCCTGCTCTACGCGCGCAGGGGCGTCCATCTGACGCCGCTGATCGACGGCGGCGCGCAGGAGCGCGGCCTGCGCGCCGGGACGGAGAACGTCCCCGGCATCGCCGCCATGGCCGCCGCCTTCGAGGAGAGCTGCACCCACATGACGGAGAGCGCCTGCCGCGTCAGCGCCCTGCGCGACCGCCTGACCGCAGGACTGTCGCAGATTCCCGGCGCGCTTCTAAACGGCAGCGCGGCGCACCGCCTGCCCGGCATCATGAACTTCTGCTTCGAGGGCGTCGACGGTGAAACACTTCTTCTCCTGCTCGATCAGGCGGGCATCTGCGTCTCGACCGGCTCGGCCTGCGCCGCCGGGTCCGTCGATCCGAGCCATGTGCTCCTCGCCCTCGGCCGCACCCGCGCGCAGGCGCACAGCTCCATCCGCCTGTCGCTCTCGGACGAGACAACGGACGCGGAGGTTGATTATCTGCTCGAGACCGTCCCCGCCTGCATCGCCCGCCTGCGAGGGTGAGAAACTCCCTTCGTCGGGACAGGTATGGAGGTTGAAGCGGCGCGCCCCGCCGGAGTCGCGGACACGCCGACTCAGACTTCCTTCCCCCGTCATGCACACCCCTACACGCAAATACCCGCAGAGACTTTCGTCTCTGCGGGTATTTTCTTCTGTTTCACATCTCGATCCGCGTGCCGGTTTTCCCCTCAAGGCCGTCCCTGGCCTTGTCCAGGCGGGTGATGAGCGCGACGCGGCCGCGCTTGCTCTCGGCAAACGAGATGGCGGCCTCAACCTTCGGCAGCATAGAGCCGGGGGCAAACTGCCCCTGTCCGATATAGGCGCGTGCCTCGTCCGGCGAGAGCGCGGCAAGGCCGCGCTGCTGCGGCGTGCCGAAGTTAACGGCGACCTGCTCCACTGCGGTCAGGATGATGAGCATATCCGCGTCGATCAGCCGCGCCAGCAGCGCCGAGGCAAAGTCCTTGTCAATCACGGCGGGTACGCCGACAAACTTCCCCTCCCGGCGCACGACCGGGATGCCGCCGCCGCCCGCGGCGATGACGATGCACCCCGCCTGAAACAGCGTGTTCACGGCGTCCTTCTCGATGATATCCATCGGCTTCGGCGAGGGGACGACCTGCCGATAGCCGCGGCCCGCGTCCTCGACCATGGTATAGCCCTTCTCTTTTGCGATGCGCTCGGCAGTCTCCTTGCTGTAAAACGCGCCGATGGGCTTCGTCGGGCGACGGAAGGCGGAGTCGAACTCGGAGACGAGCGTCTGCGTGACGACCGTGGCGACGGTCTTTTCGATGCCGCGTGCGGCCAACTCGTTGCCGATGGCGTTCTGGAGATGATAGCCGATATACCCCTCACTCATGGCGCCGCACTCGGGGAAGGGCATATCCGCCTTGATGATGCCCGCCTCGGCGGCGGTGGAGAGACTGAGGTTGATCATGCCGACCTGCGGGCCGTTGCCGTGGGCGACGACGACCTCATTGCCGGCCTCGATGAGGTCGACGATAGCCTTGGCCGTCTCGGTCACGAGCTGCAACTGCTCGGCGGCGGTATTGCCAAGGGCGTTGCCGCCCAGAGCGATGACGATGCGTTTGGACATGGGTTGCGATACCTCCTGTCATGGACTTTGAAAGATAGCGGGAGCGTCAGTGGGCGCTCCCGCTATATAGTGTGCCGGATTCAGAAGTTTTTACGCTCCTCTTTTCCCTGATCCAGCTCCATGAGCGCACGGGCGGGATCCTTCACCTGGGACAGGAAGATCATCGCGGCGATGATATAGGGCTTGAAGGAGGCCTGCTTGTACAGGGGCACGCGGTAGCGGTCGAAGACGGAGTTGTCCACCTCACCCTCCTCGCAGCTCAGGCCGGTGATGTCGGCGGGCAGGCAGTGCAGGTACAGCGCCTTGCCGTCCTTCGTCAGCTGCATCATCTCCTCGGTGCAGGCCCAGTCCTTGTGCTCGGCGTTCTGGGCGAGCAGACGCTGCTCAAGCGCGTCGATGCCGTCCTTGTCACCCGCGGCATAGAGCTTCGTGCGCTCCTCCATCGCGGCAAACGGCGCCCAGCTCTTGGGATAGACGATGTCGGCGTCGCGGAAGGCCTCCTCCATGGAGTTGGTCTTGGTGAACGAGCCGCCGCTCTTCTCAGCGTTGGCGCGGGCGACATCCTCGACCTCGGGCATGACCTCATACCCCTCGGGATGCGCGAGCACGACGTCCATGCCGAAGCGGGTCATCAGGCCGATGACGCCCTGCGGCACGCTGAGGGGCTTGCCATAGGAGGGGGAATACGCCCACGTCATGGCGACCTTCTTGCCCTTGAGGTTCTCCACGCCGCCGAACTCGTGGATGATGTGGAGCATATCGGCCATGCACTGCGTCGGGTGGTCGACGTCGCACTGCAGGTTCACGAGCGTGGGCTGCTGCTCGAGAATACCGTCCCGATAGCCCTCCTTCACGGCGTCCATGAAGGTCTGCTGATACTTGTGACCCTCGCCGATGAACATATCGTCGCGGATACCGATGACGTCGGCCATGAACGACACCATGTTCGCCGTCTCGCGGACGGTCTCGCCGTGGGCGATCTGGGACTTCTTCTCGTCGAGGTCCTGCACCTCGAGACCCAGCAGGTTGCAGGCGGAGGCGAAGGAGAAACGGGTGCGGGTGGAGTTGTCGCGGAAGATGGAGATGCCGAGACCGGAATCGAAGATGCGGGTGCTCTTGTTGCGCTCACGCAGATCGCGCAGAGCGTCCGCCACGGTGAACACGGCGTCCAGCTCCTCGTCGGTCTTGTCCCACGTCCAGTAAAAGTCGTTTTTATACATATTGTTGATGTGCAGCTTCTGCAGGTGCTGCGCCAGCTCAACGGTCTTGCTCATTTTCTCTTTCTCCTTATCATAATGGGTAATTGGTTGATTCGATGGATTCCACCGCAGCTGCCTTTTCCGTAGGGGCCGATGTGGGCATCGGCCCCTACGGACGACTTTACGCAGCAGCCGGCGAACGGAACAGGGTTCGGGTGTTACTTGATGTCGTTGCCCGTCAGCTCCTGACGGAAGCTCGTGGCGGAGCCGTTCTTGTTCTCGGGGTTATAGAGCATGGGGACGGCGGCATAGAGCGCCGCGCAGACGGCGAGATCCTGCTTCCAGGTGATCTCGTTCGGGGCGTGCGCCTGGCTCTCCGCGCCGGGGCCGAAGCCCACGCAGGGGATGCCGTAGCGGCCCTGGATGGAGACGCCGTTCGTGGAGAACGTCCACTTGTCCGTCAGCGGGCGGCCCGTGCGGGTGGAGAGCGCCTTCTCGTCGGCGCCGATGCGCTCGGTGCCCCAGAGGTTGTGGTACGCCTCGACGAGCGCCTGCACATGGGGCGCGGACTCCTTGTTGATCCACGTCGGGAAGAAGCACTGCGTCTCATAGACGTGCCCCGTCCATGCCGGGCGGTCATACATGTACATGCTGACCTTCACGTCCTTGGCGTACTTTCTGCAGGCGGGGAGATCCTCGATCTCCTTCAGGCAGGACTGGTACGTCTCGCCCGCGGTCATGCGGCGGTCGATGGAGATGGAGCAGCTGTCCGCCACGGCGCAGCGGGACGGCGAAGTATAGAAAATCTGGCTGGTGGTGCAGGTGCCGCGGCCGAGGAAGCGGGCGTCCTCCCAGTGCTCGGGGTTATACTTCGGGTCGAGCATCTTCACGAGGCCCTTGATCTCGACGGAGTCGTCGGCGGGGTTCTCGTTGAGGTCGCGGACGTTCTCGATGACCTCGGCCATCTTGTGGATGGCGTTGTCGCCGCGCTCGGGCGCGGAGCCGTGGCAGCTGACGCCGTGCATATCGACGCGGATCTCCATGCGGCCGCGGTGGCCGCGGTAGATGCCTCCGTCGGTCGGCTCGGTGGAGATGACGAACTCGATCTTCTCGCGCGCGTCCTCGGGGCCGCCGAAATACTCGTTGACGATGGACTGCCAGCACATGCCGTCGCAGTCCTCCTCCTGCACGGAGCCGACGACCATGATCTTGTAGCCGGCGGGGATGAGGTTCATGTCTTTCATGATCTTCACGCCGTAGGCCGCCGCGGCCATGCCGCCCTCCTGGTCGCTGCCGCCGCGGCCGTAGATAATCTCGTCCGTCTCATAGCCCTTGTAGGGATCAGCCTCCCAGTTCTCGATGTTGCCGATGCCAACGGTGTCGATGTGGCTGTCGATGGCGATGATCTTGTCGCCGTCTCCCATCCAGCCGATGACGTTGCCGAGCTTGTCGAACTCGACCTTGTCATAGCCAAGACTCTCGAGCTCCTGCGCGATGCGGCGGGCGACGCCCTCCTCCTCGCAGGACTCGGACGGGATGGCGATCATGTCGCGCAGAAACCTGACCATAGCGGGGCGGTAGGCCTGTGCCGCCTTTTTGATAGCTTCAAAATCCATGATTCTCTCTACCTCCATGTAACATTGTTCAAGGGGAAAAGCGCGCCGCGTACCGCGTCGCTTATTGTTTCTGTCCCTATCATATCACACCCGCGCCGGAAGTCAAACAAAATTTTTTGCGGGCTAAAAAATATTTTGGGAAAGTCATTGATTTCTCGGCAAAGTGTGGTATGATGGGAGAGAAATCTAAGCAAGGAGGAGGGCCTATGGAGACAAAACGGCTCGAGACGCTCAAACAGCTTGCGGACGGTGTCGCCGCGCAGTTCGGCAACAATTGCGAGGTGGTCATCCACGACGTCAGCAGCCGCAGCTCCGACCATTCCATCGCCTATATCGTCAACGGACACGTCTCCGGCAGGAAGATCGGGGACGGGGGCTCGCAGATTGTGCTCGACCAGCTCGCCAGTCAGGACAAGCAGCCGCGCGACCATCTGTGCTACCTCACACGCACGCCGGACGGGAAGATTCTCAAGTCCTCGTCCATCTACATACGCGGCAGCCGCGGCACCGTCGTCGCGATTTTCTCCATCAACTACGACGTGTCGGGTCTGATGATGATCCAGCAGACGATCGGCGAGCTTCTCTCGACGCAGGACAAGACCGAACCCGAGAAGATCATCAACGTCAACAACGTCCTAAACGAACTCATCGAGCAGTCCGTCGCGCTCGTCGGCAAGCCCGTCGCCCTCATGAACAAGGCCGACAAGGTGCGCGCCATCCGCTTTCTCAACGAGTCGGGAGCCTTCCTCGTGACGAAGTCCGGCGACAAGGTCGCAAAATACTTCGGTATTTCCAAATACACGCTCTATTCTTATATTGACACGAACAAACAACAGGAGGAGAAAAAATGATTGATCTGACCATCAACAAAACCGGCCTGCAGCACAACATTGAGAAGGCCAAGGAGAACCATGTCATCATCCCCACCATCGCCCAGATGCAGAACCCCGACCTCATCCCCGAGAAGGTCAAGGCCAAGCTCACCGGCGTCGGCCTGTGGGACGTCAACCCCCTGAACCTGTTCCGCATCAACTGGCACAACGAGGCCAAGGAGTTCGGCGGCCTGTACCAGCCCGTGCCGAACTATGTCGAGATCCCCTCGAGCCTGTCGGGCGTACCCTGCCGCATCGTCGCCATGGCGGGCAAGTGGTTCCCCACTGGCTGCCACAAGGTCGGCGCGTCCTTCGGCTGCCTTGCGCCGCGTCTGGTCACCGGCCAGTTTGACGCGACGTATCACCACGCCGTCTGGCCCTCCACCGGCAACTACTGCCGCGGCGGTGCCTTCAACAGCAAGCTCCTCGCCTGCGACAGCGTGGCGATTCTGCCCGCCGAGATGAGCAAGGAGCGCTTCGAGTGGCTCAGCAAGATCGCCGGTCAGGTCATCGCCACCCCCGGCTGCGAGTCGAACGTGAAGGAGATCTTCGACAAGACGTGGGAGCTCAAGCAGGATCCCGCCATGATGATCTTCAACCAGTTTGAGGAGATGGGCAACCCCCTCTGGCACTATAACGTCACCGGCTACGCGCTCTCCGACGTGTTCGAGGCGATCAAAAAGCCCGGCCAGCGCTTCGCGGGCGCGTGCTTCACCTCCGGCTCCGCCGGTACGATGAGCGCGGGCGACCTGCTCAAGGAGCGCTATCCCGGCCTGAAGCTCGGCGTCGGCGAGGCGCTGCAGTGCCCGACCATTCTCGACAACGGCTTCGGCGGCCACCGCATCGAGGGCATCGGCGACAAGCACATCCCGTGGATCCACAACGTCAAGAACACCGACATGGCCATCGCCATCGACGACGAGGACAGCCAGCGCCTGCTGCGCCTGTTCAACACACCCGAGGGCCAGAAGTACCTCAAGGACGAGCTGGGTCTTGACGATGAGCTGATCGAGAAGCTGACGTGGCTCGGCATCTCCGGCATTGCGAACGTGCTGTGCTGCATCAAGATGGCGAAATACTACGAGCTCACCGAGAACGACGTGGTGGGCACCGTCCTGACCGACTCCGCCGTCATGTACCAGTCCCGCATCACCGAGCTCAACGAGATGCACGGCGCGTACAGCGAGAGCGCGGCGGCGCTGGATCACCAGCTGCACATGCTCGGTCTCAAGACCGACAGCATGCTCGAGCTGCGCTACACCGACCGCAAGCGCATCCACAACCTGAAGTACTACACCTGGGTCGAGCAGCAGGGCAAGGACGTCAGCGACCTCAACGCCCTCTGGTACAACACAAAGGGAACGTGGGACGCCGTCCACGCGCAGGCGAAGGAGCTCGACGACCTGATCAACGAGTTCAACGACGCCACGGGCGTACTCAAGGCGCTGTAAAAATTCCATCCGAACGCCGCAGGGGGCGGGACATCCGTCCCGTCCCCTGTTTATTATGTGAATTGTTCTGTTTTTGTGTGGATCCGGCGACGGAATCGGCCAGGCAGCCACCGGCGGCATACTTTTTGCCAGCAGCGGCAAAAGTATACAAAAAACGCCGCTTAAACCTGCGGTTTAAGAATCCCTTGGCGCGCCCCGTGCCGTGCAGGTCGTTGAGGTGCGTCCCGTACGGTTGGAAGTTCTATGCAAGGGGCATTAAATGCAGCATCGTCTCTGCGCCCGCGCCGCTGCCGCTGACGGTGTGAAATGTAGGGGTACAAGGTTCTTACGTTCGGGCCGTCGGGAACGCCGGCCCTTACAGAGCGATGCGAAATTTTCGGTGCGTGGTTCTCACGGGCGGGCCGGCACGCATCCGCCCCTCACCCGCGCGGGTTCGACTCCCCGGAGAGGTACGCCTCCTCCGCCTGCTGCTGGCCCCAGATGAGCATCCCCTTCGCGCTGCCCACGTCGCCCTTTTCCAGCAGGTGCAGCGCATCCGTCACCGCATTGAACAGAACCGTGTAGTATTGGGGCAAATTTTCCATTTTCAAGCTCCTCCCATTTTGTCATTTTTGTTTGGTTGTGTTATAATGCAAATTGTAGCACAACTGTGCAACAAAATCCAGTACATTCCGCAACGCACATAAAATCATACAATTTGTCATATAAAATGTATGGCGAGGTGTATGATGGATAAGTTCAGAATCCCCAAAATTCCTATTTCCGTAAATAAATCCGTCCGGTTCCCTGTCACTATGGTGGACGAGGTCGAAGAGGCCATCCGCGGGCAGGACTGCACCTTCTCCGCCTTTGTGGTGAGTGCGGTGCGCTGGGCGCTGGATAACCTGAAAGAACAGGAAGAAGAGAAAAACAAAGGAGAACAGCCATGAAAAACGTAAAATACGGCAAGTGCGTCCGCTGCGGCAAGACCTATGAGTCCGTGCCGACCCTGACGAACTGCACCTGCGGCGGCATCCTCGACATCGTCTATGACTACGGCTACATCAAGTCCGTCCTGTCGAAGGAGAAGCTCGCCGCGCGCGAAAACCGCTCCATGTGGCGCTACCGCGAGCTGCTCCCCGTGGAGGAGACGACGGCCGACACGCCCCTGCGCGTGGGCTGGAGCCCGCTGTACGACGAGCCGAAGCTCGCCGAGATGCTCGGCATCAAAAAGCTCTGGGTCAAGGACGACGGCCAGAACCCGACGGCCTCGCTCAAGGACCGCGCAAGCGCGATGGCCGTGGCGAAGGCGCTCGAGGCCGGGGCGGAGACGATTGCCTGCTCCTCGACGGGCAACGCCGCGAGCTCCCTCGCGGGCAACGCCGCGGCGGCGGGACTGAAGACCTACATCTTCGTCCCCGAGCGCGCGCCGAAGGGCAAGGTCGCGCAGCTGATGATCTTCGGCGCGAACGTCATCTCCGTCAAGGGCAACTACGAGGACACGTTCAAGATGTCTGCCGAGGCCATCGATAAATACGGCTGGTATAACCGCAACGCCGCTATCAACCCCTACCTCTCCGAGGGCAAGAAGACCGTCGCCCTCGAGATTGCCGAGCAGCTCAACTGGGAGATGCCCGACTATCTGGCCATCTCCGTCGGCGACGGCTGCACCATCGCGGGCGTGTGGAAGGGCTTCAAGGATCTCTACGCCATCGGCTTTATCGACAGGCTCCCCCGCCTGATCTCCGGCCAGTCGCTCGGTTGCTACCCGATCAACCGCGCCATCCAGGAGAACAAGCCCTGGGAGCCGATGGAGGAGAACACGATCGCCGACTCCATCTCCGTCGGCGTGCCTCGCAACGCCGACAAGGCGCTCATGGCCATCCGTGAGTCAAACGGCATCGCCGTCAACGTCTCCGACGAGGAGATTCTCGCCGCGCAGCGCCTGCTCGGCCGCACCTGCGGCGTATTCGGCGAACCCGCGGGCGTCACGGGCGCGGCGGCGCTGAAGAAGGCCTGCGAGCAGGGGCTGATCCCCCACGACGCGACGGTCGTCTCCGTCGTGACCGGCAACGGCCTGAAGGACGTTGCGAACGCCATCCGGTCCGCCGGTGAGCCGATCCACATCGAGCCGGATCTCGATCTGATGGTCGAGGAGTTCAAAAAGCGCGGCGTGACCGTGCAGTAACGCAGTGCGTCCCCCCGCCGGAAGTCCGCAAGACTTTTGACAGGGGGACGTTTTCTGTCTATAATGGGGAAAAACGAAGGGAGGGACGCGCTTTGGACGGTCTTATGAAGCTGGAAATTCCCGGCGGCAAGCTCTGCCTGCTGCGGCTGGACGCGGTGGACGATGCACAGCTCGCGCGCTGGGAGACATGGCTCGACCCGGAAAAGCGCGCCCGGATAGGCCGGCAGGACGCCCAGCACCGCAGACAGACCGTCTGCGCCGACGCCCTCGCGCGGCTGATGCTCGCGGGGCCGGGCGCCACTGCGCCGCAGGCGCTGCGCTTTGCGCGCTCGGCAAGCGGCAGGCCGTCGTGCCCCGTGCTCCCGCTCTCGTTCAGCCTGAGCCACAGCGGCGGCTATGCCGCCTGCGCCGTCTCGGCGCGCCCGGTCGGCGTCGACCTCGAGGAAATCCGACCGCTGCGCCCGGCGCTGCTGGGGATCCTCAGCGAGGAGGAGCGCGCCTGGATGGGCGATGACGCCGCGCGCTTTGCGCAGCTCTGGACGGCCAAGGAAGCCATGCTCAAGTGCCGCGGTGCGGCGCTCGGACGCCTGCGCCATCTGCCGCTCGCGATGACCCCGGACGGCCCTGCCGCGCAGCAGGGCGCGCTGCGCCTTTTCTTCCCGCCCGCGCCGGGGAGATACGCCCTCGCGCTGTGCATGGAGGAATAAAAAAAGCCGGGCCGGTCGAAACCGGCCCGGTGCCCCGGAGGGAGAGAACCGCCCGATTCCCCAATCGGGCGGCGCTCAGGCGCTGCTAACGCTTCCAGGGGTAAGCAGCGGCGGGTGAACCGCCGGCACTTCCGAGAGAATGATTCTGTTCCCGCTCCGCCGCCGTCGCCAGCGTCATGTCGTGCAGGACCTGCAGCAGGGCGCGCTGACGCTCCGACGGGAGCGCGCGGATCTCCGCGATCACCCGCCCCGCCGACTTGCACGGCACGCCCGGCACAAGCGGTTCGTCCAGCGTACCCGGCGGCAGGCTGGAGGCGCACCGCCCGAGCAGATAGTCCAGCGGCACATCGAAAAAGTCCGCCAGCGCCGTCAGCTTCTCGATGTCCGGGAAGTGCGCACTGTTTTCATAATTGGAGATGGTGCCGGCCGTGACGAAGAGGACCCTTGCCAGCGTCTCCTGCGTCAGACCTCTGTCCTGCCGTAGCTCCGCCAGTATTTCGCCAAACCGCGCCATAATCCGACCTCCTTACCGCATGAGGTGTTACATTTTATTATACTGCATCCGTGTACATTTTTCGTTAAAGTCACAGTTTTTCAATAGTTTTAACGGAATTTTTATGGATTTTATTAGATAAACTAAAATTTGTCCATCCCGCGTTTCTATCCTTCCCCATCCGCTGGGAATCATGCGCCGCGCCCGCTCCGTCACAACGTACAAGAAAGCGGGCGGTTTTTTCTCCCTGCGGCGGGGGAATTTTCTGTTGCAATCGCGGGCGGTTTCCTGTAAAATAAGAGATACAATCAAATACCAGATTGGTAGCTGTAAGGAAGTGCTTCGCGCACGGGCTGCAACTATCACTCGACGTCGCTTGAGTGTTTCAAACCCGACCGGGGTTTGGAACATTTTTTGTTATCCAAGCAGAGAAAAGGAGGAACTTTCTATGAAACTCGTGACAAATGGCCGTCTGATTACCCGCGACAGCGAAAACCGCGGCTATTATGAGCACGGCGCCGTGGCCTATGAGGGCAGCAAGATCGCCGCCGTCGGCGAGGAGAGCATCCTGCGCGCCAAGTACCCCGACGCCGAGGTCATCGACGCGCGTGGCGGCGTGATTATGCCCGCGTTTATCAACGCCCATACGCATATCTACTCCGCGCTCGCCCGCGGCCTCGCCATCGCCGGGAACAACCCGACGAACTTCTATGAGGTGCTCGACGGGACGTGGTGGGCCATCGACCGCCGGCTCACCATCGCCGGAACGCGCGCCTCGGCCGACGCGCTCTATATCGACTGCATCAAGCAGGGTGTGACCACGATCTTCGACCACCACGCCTCCTACGCCGAGATTCCGGGGAGCCTGTTCACCATCAGCGAGAGCGCCAAAAAGTTCGGCATCCGCAGCTGCCTGTGCTACGAGGTCTCCGACCGCGACGGCGAGGAGAAGTGCCTGCAGGCCATCAAGGAAAATGCCGACTTCATCACCTACTGTCAGACGCACCACGACCCGATGCTCGCGGCGATGTTCGGCGGGCACGCGCTCTTCACCATCAGCGACAGGACCTTCGAGCGGATGGTCGAGGCCAACAACGGCCGCACGGGCTTCCACATCCACGTCTCCGAGGGCATGAACGACGTCTATGACTCCCTCCAGAACCACGGCCGCCGCCCCGTCCAGCGCCTGCAGGATCACGGCATCCTCGGCGAAAAGACGATCCTCGGACACTGCATCCACGTCAACGCTGCCGAGATGGAACTGATCGCCGAGACGGGCACGATGGTCGTCAACAACCCCGAGAGCAACATGGGCAACGCCGTCGGCATCTGTCCGGTCATCCAGCTGTACAAGCACGGGATCCTGCTTGGCATGGGCACCGACGCCTACACCAACGATATGCTCGAGTCGCTCAAGGTCGCCCTCTGCTCCCAGCGCAGCCAGAACTGCCTGCCGAACGTCGGCTGGTGCGAGGTCACGGACATGCTCTTCAGGAACAACGCCAAGATCGGCGCGAAGTACTTCCCCGACCAGCTCGGCGTGCTCAAGCCCGGCGCGGCGGCGGACATCATCGTCATGGACTATAAGCCCTTCACCCCGTTCTCCGACGAGAACATCGACGGGCACATGATCTTCGGCATGACTGGCCGCCAGTGCCAGACGACGATCGCCAACGGCAAGCTCCTCATGAAGGACCGCGAGCTCATCGGCATCGACGAGGAGGCCGAAAACGCCCACATCCTCGAGCAGGCGAAAAAACTCTGGGGCGATCTGAACCACCGGGTGTATTGATGTGCGGATGGGCAGCCTGCCAAAGCGAAAGAATCCTCGTCTGAGGGCGCGGCAGTATACGCAGGGGTGGTTCTTTGTAACAATCTGCACGAGGGATCGCCTGCACTATCTTGGATCTGTCGTAGGGGGCGATGCCCACATCGCCCCGCACACCGCACTCTCAGAATACGGGAAACTTTCTGAACGGTATATCCGGCGCATACCGGGGAGCGACACCTATGTGATCATGCCCAACCACATACACATGATCGTTTCCATCGGTTCCTACAGCATCTCTTGGAAAATTGGTTCGTTCTTTTAAAACTCTGGTCTGCAAAGCCGCCGGAGAAAAAATCTGGCAGCGCGGCTATTACGACCGCATCATCCGCAATGAGGCGGACTATCTCCGCATTTGGCAATATATCGACCAAAACCCCGCCCACTGGGCGGAGGACGAATACTACCACGAATGACGACAGGAGGTTTTCCCATGTCTGAAAAAATGTATCCCATTCCCTTCAAATCCCTCATGAACTGGGTCACGTCCGAATACGCCGCCTCGGGCGAGGTATTCGGTGTGCGTAAGGCCTATCACGCCGCGGGCAAGAGTCTGCCCATCTTCGGCGAGCGCATCGAGACGCCCTTCGGCCCCGCCGCCGGGCCGAACAGCCAACTCGCCCAGAACATCATCGCCGCCTACTTCGCGGGCGCGCGCTTCTTCGAGCTGAAAACCGTCCAGAAGATGGACGGCGCGGAGCTCGCCGCCTGCGTCCCCCGCCCGTGCATCCTCGCAAACGACGAGGGCTATAACCAGGAGTGGTCGACGGAGCTGACCGTGCCGCAGGCGATGAACGAGTACATCAAGGCGTGGTGCGCGCTGAAGATTCTCGCGAAGATCTACGGCCTGGGCGACCCCGACGGGTTCGTGTTCAACATGTCCGTGGGCTATGACCTCGAGGGCATCAAGGGCGAGAAGGTCGACACCTACTTAAACGGCATGACGGACGCATCCAGGACCGCCATTTTCGGCGAGTGCAAGGCCGCTTTGAAGGAGCTCTTCCCCGAGGAGGGCGCGTTCATCGACGCCATCTCCCCGCGCGTCTCCCGCAGCGTCACGCTCTCGACGCTGCACGGATGTCCTCCGGACGAGATCGAGCGCATCGCGACGTATCTCATCTCCGAAAAGCATCTGCACACCTTCGTCAAGTGCAACCCCACCATCCTCGGCTACGAGACGGCGCGCCGCACGCTCGACAGCATGGGCTATGACTACATCGTCTTCGACGACCACCACTTCCGCGAGGATCTGCAGTGGGCAGACGCGGTGCCGATGTTCGAGCGGCTGCAGGCACTGGCCGACCAGACCGGCGTGGAGTTCGGCCTGAAGCTCTCGAACACCTTTCCCGTCGACACGACGCGCGGCGAGTTGCCGAACGACGAGATGTACATGTCCGGGCGGAGCCTCTTCCCGCTGACGATCGAGATGTGCCACCGCATCTCCCGCCAGTTCGGGGGCAAAATGCGCATCTCCTTCGCCGGCGGCGCGGAGTACTTCAACTGCGACAAGCTGTTCGCCGCGGGCATCTGGCCCATCACCGTCGCGACGACGATCCTCAAGCCCGGCGGCTACAATCGCCTGCTGCAGATGGTCGAAAAGGTCGAGCCCCTGCCCTACCGCGCCTTCTCCGGCACGGACACGCAGGCCCTCTGTGACCTGAGCACCGCCAGCCACACGGACGCGCGCCACGTCAAGCCCATCAAGCCCCTGCCCAGCCGCAAGAGCGAAAAGAGCGTCCCGTGGCTCGACTGCTTCACCGCGCCGTGTCAGGGCGGCTGCCCCATCGCGCAGGACATCCCCGAGTACATGGAGCTCTGCCGCAAGGGGCTGTATGGCCCGGCGCTGAAGCTCATCACCGAGAAAAACCCCCTCCCCTTCATCACCGGCACGATCTGCGCCCACCGCTGCCAGACGAAGTGCAGCCGCAACTTCTATGACGACTCCGTCCGCATCCGCGACACGAAGCTCCTCGCTGCCGAACGCGGCTACGGCGCGCTCATGGCCGCCATCCGCCGCCCCGCGCGCGTTGATGGCAAGAAGGCCGCCATCATCGGCGGCGGTCCGACCGGCATCGCCGCGGCGTACTTCCTCGGCCGCGCCGGAATCGAGACGACGCTCTTCGAGCGCGAGAAGTCCCTCGGCGGCGTGCCGCGGCATGTGATTCCCGCCTTCCGCATCGCGGACGAGACCATTGAGAAGGACATCGCCCTCATGGAGCGCTATGGCGTCGAGGTTCGCTGCGGCGCGCCCGCCCCCTCCGTCGCGGAGCTGAAGGCGCAGGGCTACACGCACATTCTCTTCGCCATCGGCGCGTGGAAGCCCGGTGAGCTGGGCATCCCCGGCGATGTCGCGGGTGCGATCCAGTGGATGAAGGGCGTGAAGGCCGGGAACATCGGCGTCGCGGGCAGCATCGCCGTCATCGGCGGCGGCAACACCGCGATGGACGCGGCGCGGCTCGCCAAGCGCAGCGGCGCGGAGCGCGTGACGCTCGTCTACCGCCGCACCCGCAAGTATATGCCCGCCGACGAGCACGAGCTGGCGCTGGCGCTGGCCGACGGCGTGGAATTTGCGGAGCTGGCCGCCCCGGCCCGTCAGGCGGACGGCGTGCTGACGTGCGAGAAGATGGTGCTCGGCGCGCCCGACTCCTCCGGACGCCGCAGCCCCGTCGCAAGCGGCGAGTTCTTCGACATCCCCTGTGACCTCGTGATCTCCGCCGTTGGCGAGCAGGTTGACAGCGCCCTCCTCACCGCGAACGGCGTGGAGGTGGATAAGAAGGGCCGCCCCGCCTTCGAGACGAACGTTGAGGGCGTGTATGCCGCAGGCGACGCGCGCCGCGGCCCCGCCACCGTCGTCGAGGGCATCGCCGACGCCGCGGCCTTTGCCGAGGCCGTCATCGGCGCGCCCCACAGCTACGACATCCCCGCCGCGGCCCACGTCACGGCGGCGGACGCTGCCGCGAAGAAGGGCGTGCTCGCCGCCGCGGGCTATCCCTGCCGCGAGGGGGAGCGCTGCCTGCAGTGCCGGACGGTCTGCGAAAACTGCGTGGACTCCTGCCCGAACCGCGCGAATGTCTCCGTCACCATGCCGGACGGCCGCCGTCAGGTGATTCACGTCGACAGAATGTGCAACGAGTGCGGCAACTGCACGCAGTTCTGCCCCTACGCCTCCGAGCCGTGCCACGACAAGTTCACCCTCTTCCAGACGGTGGAGGACATGGACGACTCGCACAATGCGGGCGTGCTCTTCCTCGGCGGAGACCGCGTGCGCGTGCGCACCGCCGGTGAGCCGAAGGAGTATGACCTCGGCGCGAAGAACGACCTCCCCGCCGAGCTGGAGACGCTCCTGCTCGTCATCCGCGACAAGTACGGCTATCTCTTTGCGTAACAGCTGATGGCCGCCCGGACAATTTTGTCCGGGCGGCCATCAGTTGCACCCAGAAAGGGCGGCGCCCTTTCCGGGTGCAGGTCTCCGCTTCGCTCCGCGCCTTGGCTGGCCGTTGGCCAGCCTGCGACACTGCGCTGCGCGCAAAGTGTTTTTTGTGACGTACACGCCGCCGAAAAAACGGATTGGATCTTTTTCGCGGCCTGCGGGCCGCGAACTCTGTGAGAC
>USAC01000023.1 GCA_900552475.1 uncultured Eubacteriales bacterium
GCTGCGCCACTCCACTTAAACTTCATATCGCCTACATGGGGGCTTTTTGTGCTGTCCGCACAAACTGGAGCAGTTCATACACGCGGAAAGGCGTTTTTTTCAGTTTGTCTGCAAATAGCTCCCGGACGCCGCGGCCTGCTTCACGAGCGGGACAAAGCGGACGGTCTGGTCATAGTCCGCGGGCAGCTCCCCCTGCAGCGTCGCAAGCGGCAGGTCGGCGGTATCGAGATAGATCCGGTCGAACGAGCCGGTCACGAGCTCGAGCGTCAGGCCGCTCTTGTCCGTGTCCGCGACGGGGTCGCTGTGCAGCTCAATCGACAGCGCCGTCGTCTTGGGGATCGCCTCGCGCAGGCGCACGGTCAGCGCCGCCAGCACGGCGGTCTTCTCCACATCGCCCGCCTGCAGCCGGTCGAGCCGCCCGACCGTGGGATAGGTGAACTGGTCGAGCAGGATCTCGTCGAAGCCGAGACTCGCGCACTCGGCGCACAGATCCGCGAGGTACTGCTGCGTCTCCGGCTTGTTCGGGTCGAGCCAGCACATGGAGTCGTAGTCGTACCAGAGCCCGCCGTCCTCACGGCGCAGAGCCGTCTCGTCGCGCCGCGCCTTGGCATAGGCGTGGTCGGCGAGCGCGGAGATGCGCGCGACCGTCCAGCGGTCGCTCTGCAGGAGCGTGCGGAGGTTTTCAAGCGAGCTCTCATCGCCGACAGTGACATACTGCCCGCCGTCCACGGACGTCTGATAGGTGACCGTGCCGTCGCGGAGCTTCACGTCGATGACGAGCGCGTCCGGATGCTGCGAGAGCACCGTCTGCGCATCGCGGCGCAGGGCGTTTTCGGGCAGCAGCTGCGCGTGCAGCTCGGTCAGCTGCGGGCGCTGCGGCTCCTCGCGCACGATGACGACGTCGTCCGGCATCGGAGTGCCGCCGTCGTCCTTATTCTTGCCGAACGGCAGCTCCCAGTGGGCATTGCCGTTTTCG
Source organism: uncultured Eubacteriales bacterium (assembly GCA_900552475.1). Lineage (GTDB taxonomy): Bacteria > Bacillota > Clostridia > Oscillospirales > Oscillospiraceae > Vescimonas. The sequence continues at coordinate 977 of USAC01000023.1, forward strand.
TCATAGACCACATACCGGTTCTGCAGCAGGAGAAACGCTCCCGCCGCCACCAGAATAACGCCGAGCACAATCGCCAGCACCTTCTTCCCGGTGGAGCCGCGTCCGCGGTAGCTGTGGTATCCTCTTGTCCCCATCGTGTGCCTCCTTTTCACGTGGCTGCGTGCCTATGGATCAATGATGGATGGGTCAGGGCTCGATCGCGTCGAGCAGGCCGACGCGGCGCGCGTGGCGGCCGCCCTCAAACTCGGTGTTCAGGAACGTCTCGACGATGCGCTTGGCCAGATTCGGACCCGTGATGCCCGCCCCGAGGGCGAGCATGTTCGCGTCGTTGTGGCGGCGGGTCATCTCGGCGGACAGGCTGTCGCCGCAGAGGGCGCAGCGGATGCCCTTGACCTTGTTCGCGGCGATGGAGATGCCGATGCCGGTCGTGCAGATGACGATGCCGCGGTCACACTCGCCGGAGGCGACGCTGCGGGCGACCTTCTCGCCGTAGATGGGATAGTCGACGCTCTCCGTGCTGTAGCAGCCGAAGTCCTCATAGTCGATCTCGTGCTCCTCGAGCCAGATCAGGATGTCCTGCTTGAGCAGGTAGCCGCCGTGGTCGCAGCCGATCGCAATTTTCATAGTCGTGTTTCTCCTCTCCGAATTTACAGGGGCCGGAAGTCCGGCTTGCCCTTTTGGAACGTGGTGAAATAGCGGAAGCCGCAGCTGCGCAGCAGCTCCTGCCGCTCGGCGATGGCGCAGCCGAGATAGTCCGCGGTGTGCGCGTCGGAGCCGAGGGTGATGATCTCGCCGCCGAGACGGCGGTAGAGCGTCAGAATCTCCGCGTCCGGCAGCGGCGTGTGGCCGCGGTTGGTGTTGCACTCGATGCCGACGCCCTTTTCGATCAGGATGCGGAGAATCTCCTCCACCTGCGCCATATGCGGGCGGAAGGGGATGTCCTTGCCGCGTATCTCGTTGATGCAGCGCACCGGGAGCGTCAGGTGCCCGAGCACGCTGAACCGTCCCCACTTCGCGAGCGACAGCATCTCCGTGAGATACGCGTCAATCACATGGTGATAATACGCGTCATCGCGGTCGCTGTCGACATAGAAGAGGTCGGTGCAGCCGTCCTCGTCGCGGAACATGTGTACCGAGCCGATGACAAAGTCCAGCCCCGGCGCGGTGTCGGCCAGATGGTCGGCGATGGGGAAATCGAGATACGCCTCGCCCAGCTCCATGCCGAGCCTGAGCGTAATCCGATCGCCGTAGAGCCGCACGGCCTCGTCATACTGCGCGCGCAGCGCCGCCCAGTCGTATTCGCCCGTGCGCGGCGTGCCCGTGCCCCAGACGATCGGCTCGACGTGGTCGGTGAAGCAAATCTCGCTCAGCCCCCGTTCGATGCCCGTGCGGGCCATGTCGGCCATGGTGACATGGCCGTCCGGCGAGCAGCTGCTGTGTACATGATAATCGGCCAAATACATCCGCCCACCGCCTTATTTCTTCTTGCCGAAGAAGTTCTTGTGCTTTTCGTAGTTCCCCTCGCCCAGCGACTCGCTGAATTTCTTCAGTGCTTCCTTCTGCTCGCGGTTGAGGTTCCGGGGCGTCTCGATGTTGACGGTGACATACTGGTCGCCGCGGCCGCGGCCGTTGAGGACGGGGATGCCCTTGCCGCGCAGGCGGAAGACCGTTCCGGTCTGCGTCCCCTCGGGGATGTCGTATTTCACCTTGCCGTCGATCGTGGGGATCTCCAGCGTGCCGCCGAGGACGGCCTGCGTGAACGTGATCGGCGCCTCGCAGAACACGGCCGTCCCGTCGCGGCGGAAGATCTCATGCGGCCGCACCATGACGGTGATGAGCAGATCGCCCGCGGGGCCGCCATTTTTGCCGCTGTGGCCCTGTCCGCGCAGGGAGATGGTCTGGCCGTTGTCGATACCGGCGGGGATGTTGACCTGAATCGTGCGGCGCTTGCGCACGACGCCCGCGCCCCGGCAGTCGGGGCAGGGCTGGTGGATGATCTGACCCTTGCCGCGGCACTTGGGGCAGACGGTCTGGCTCTGCATCATGCCGAAGGGCGTGCGCTGCGCCTGCGTGACGGTGCCGGTGCCGTGGCACTCCGTGCAGACCTCCGGCGTCGTGCCGGGGGCGCAGCCCTTGCCCTTACAGGTCGGGCACTGCTCGAAGCGGTCGATCGTGATGGACTTCTCGCAGCCGAAGGCCGCCTCCGTAAACTCGACGGAAAGGCTCGCGCGGATGCTCTCGCCGCGCTGCGGGGCGTTGGGATTGCGCCGTCCGCCGCCGAAGCCGCCGCCGAAGAAGCTGCCGAAAATGTCGCCGAGGTCGCCGAAGTCGAAGCCGCCCGCGCCGCCGTAGCCGCCCTGACCCGCGCCGTAGTTCGGGTCGACGCCCGCGAAGCCGAACTGGTCATACTTGGCCTTCTTCTCGGGGTTCGAGAGAACCTCGTTGGCCTCGTTGACCTCCTTGAACTTCTCCTCGGCTTCCTTGTCACCGGGGTTCATGTCCGGGTGGTATTTGCGGGCCAGCTTTTTATATGCTCTTTTAATCTCGTCCTCGGACGCGTTCTTGCTCACGCCGAGAACCTCATAATAATCTCGTTTCTCTGCCATACGGGCAATCTCCCTTCTCTGGGAATGTGCTGCGCTGTTCTGAGCGGCGGCTTTCCGCCCCCTCAGAACGCATCATAGCATTTTTCTCCAAATGCCGCAAGAAGGGACAGGAACTCCTGCCCCTTTCTGCGGTGAAAAATCACTTACTTGTTGTTCTGGTCATCGTCGTCGACCACCTTGTAGTCGGCGTCGTAATACTGGCCGCCCTGTGCGCCCGCGTCGGCGCTGGGCTGCTGCGCGCCGGCGGCGTCACCCTGCGGCGCCTGCTGCTGATAGAGCTTCTCGCTCATCTTGTAGAACGCCTGCGTCAGCTCCTCGGTCGCGGCCTTGATGGCGTCGGTGTCCTCGCCCTTCAGCGTCTCCTTCAGCTTGTCAATGCCGGCCTGAATCGGAGCCTTCTCGCTCTCGGGCAGCTTGTCGCCGACCTCGCTCAGGGTCTTCTCGGCCTGATAAACCATCTGGTCGGCCTGGTTGCGGACTTCGACCTTCTCTTTGACCTTGGCGTCCTCGGCGGCATACTGCTCGGCCTCCTTGACGGCCTTCTCGATGTCCTCCTTGCTCATATTGGAGGAGGACGTGATGGTGATGTGCTGCTCCGTGCCGGTGCCCAGATCCTTCGCGGAGACGTTCACGATGCCGTTGGCGTCGATATCGAACGTGACCTCGATCTGCGGGACGCCGCGGCGTGCCGGTGCGATGCCGTCGAGGTGGAAGCGGCCAAGGCTCTTGTTCGCGGCGGCCATCTCACGCTCGCCCTGCAGGACGTTGACCTCAACGGAGGTCTGGTTGTCGGCGGCGGTGGAGAAGATCTGGCTCTTCTTGGCGGGGATGGTGGTGTTGCGCTCGATCAGGCGGGTGCACACGCCGCCCATCGTCTCAATGCCGAGGGACAGGGGGGTGACGTCCAGCAGCAGCAGGCCCTTGACATCGCCGGTCAGCACACCGGCCTGCAGCGCGGCGCCCATGGCGACGCACTCGTCGGGGTTGATGCCCTTGAAGGGGTCGCTGCCGGTGAAGTTCTTCACGGCCTCGACCACGGCGGGGATACGGCTCGAACCGCCGACCATCAGCACCTTGGCCAGGTCAGAGGGCTTCAGACCCGCGTCGGACATCGCCTGACGCACGGGGCCCATCGTGGCGTCGACCAGATGACCGGTCAGCTCGTTGAACTTCGCGCGGGTCAGCGTGACGTCCAGATGCTTCGGGCCGGTCGCGTCGGCGGTGATATAGGGGAGGTTGATGTTGCTGGTGGTCACGCCGGAGAGCTCGATCTTCGCCTTCTCGGCGGCCTCCTTCAGGCGCTGCATGGCGACCTTGTCACCGGAGAGGTCGATGTCGTCGGTGCGCTTGAACTCGCTGACGAGGTACTTCATGATGCACTGGTCGAAGTCGTCGCCGCCCAAACGGTTGTTGCCCGCCGTGGCCAGCACCTCGATCACGCCGTCGTCGATCTCCAGAATGGAGACATCGAACGTGCCGCCGCCGAGGTCATAGACCATGATCTTCTGTGCCTGCTCCTTGTCGACGCCGTAGGCCAGCGCGGCGGCCGTCGGCTCGTTGATGATACGCTTGACGTCCAGACCCGCGATCTTGCCGGCGTCCTTGGTTGCCTGACGCTGCGCGTCGGTGAAGTAGGCGGGGACGGTGATGACGGCCTCGCTGACGGTCGTGCCCAGATAGCTCTCGGCGTCGCTCTTCAGCTTCTGCAGGATCATGGCGCTGATCTCCTGCGGGGTGTAGCTCTTGCCGTCGATGGTGACCTTGTGGTCGGAGCCCATCTCACGCTTGATCGAGGAGATGGTGCGCTCGGGGTTGGTGATGGCCTGGCGCTTGGCGACCTGACCGACCATACGCTCGCCGGTCTTGGAGAACGCGACCACGGACGGGGTGGTGCGGTTGCCCTCTGCGTTGGGGATAACGACTGCCTCGCCGCCCTCCATGACGGCCACGCAGGAATTGGTGGTACCCAGATCAATACCGATAACCTTAGACATAATGATTGCCTCCTGAAAGATATATAAATTTATTTATTCACTGCTTTGTGCTTATTGATAGAGATTGCTGTCGTCGCGGGGGATGATGATCGCGGCGAGGATATAGGCCAGCAGGCCGCTTCCGCCGAGCAGGCTGAACACCACCCACGCCAGACGGATCAGCGTCGGGTCGACACCGAAATACTCCGCGATGCCGCCGCAGACACCGGCGAGCATCTTGTTTTCATCGCTGCGGTAAAGCTTCTTTCCGTTCATGATGCGGCTCCTTTCAGTTTGCCACCTTGACCATGGCAAAACGCAAAACCTTGTCGCCCAGCTCATAGCCCTGCTGGAAGACCTCTACGATGGTGTTCTCGCCGACGCTCTCGTCCTCGACGTGCATGACGGCGTTGTGCTTCTGCGGATCGAAGGGCTGATCCTGCGCGGGAATCTGCGCCACGCCGAGCTTTTCGAGCACGGCGGAAAACTGCTTGCAGATCATCTCCATGCCCTGCCGGTGGGGGTCGCCTTCTTCAAACTGCTGCGTGCCGCGCTCGAGATTGTCGAGCACGTCGAGAAACGGCTTGATGGTGTCGGCCTTGGCGTCGGCGTAGGCGTTTTCCTTCTCGCGGGTCGTGCGCTTGCGGTAGTTGTCGTATTCCGCGGCCAGACGCAGATACTTGTCATTGACGTCGGAGACGAGCTTGGCCAGTCCCTCCATCTTCTCCATCTGCTCTTTCGTCACGGTGAAGGTCGTCTGCTCCTCGGCGGGAGCGGCGGTCTGCTCCGTCTTAACCTCCTCAACGGGAGCGGCCTGCTCGGCGGCGGGCTGCTTTTGTTCGTTCTTGTCCTGACTCATGCTTTGTTATTCTCCTCTCCTGGGGGCAGCTGCTGCTTTCCGAACATGCGGCTCAGACTCTCGGCAAAGTAGCTCAGCCGGGCGGCCACGGCGGCGTAATCCATCCGCGTGGGGCCGACGACCCCGACGAGGCCGCGCATGTTCTCCCCAATATCATAGCTGGCGATGACCACGCTGCTGTCCTTCAGCGCCTCGTTCACATTTTCGGGGCCGATGAGGATCTGCATGGGCGCGTCGCCCTTGGGAACCGGAAGGTTCTCCTTGTTGTCCACCATGAAGCTCATTAGATCGTGCGCCTTTTCGGCGTTCTGATACTCCGGGAACCTCAGAAATTCTTTCGCGCCGCCGGTGAAGATCTCCTGTCCGCCAGCGCTGCGGAGCATGTCGCCCGCGTACTCAATCACCTGATTGAGCAGCAGGAACCACTGGCCGGATACCTGCTCCGACAGGCTCATCAGCCGCTGGTTCATCTCCTTCGGCGAGATACCGGTGAAGTGCGTGTTGAGCAGGTGGCTCATCTCCGGGAGGTTCTCGCCCTCCACCGCGAGCTGCAGCTGCATGAGCTGGCTCTTGACGCGGCTGTCGGAGAGCATCACCACGGCGATAAAGCTCGCCGCGTCGACGGCGATCAGCTCGAAGCGGCGGATCGTCACCTCGCTCTTGTGGTCGGCCACGGTATAGGCCGGGTAGCCGACGAGCGTGGAGACCATCTGCCCCGCCTTGCTCATCACCTGATCGAGCTGCTTCATCGGCCCGCTGAGCGAGGCATTAATCTTGTCCTCCTCCTCCTGCGGGAGCGTCCGCTTTTCCATCAGCTCGTTGACGTAGAGCCGGTAGCCCTGCGCCGACGGGATGCGCCCGGCGGAGGTGTGCGGCTGCTCGAGATAGCCCATCTGCTCAAGATCGGCCAGCTCGTTGCGCACGGTGGCGGAGCTGATCTTGCCGGGCATCTTCTCGACGATGGCCTTGGAGCCAACCGGCTCGGCGGCGGCGATATAGCCCTCCACCACGATCTTTAATATTTGCTTTTTCCGGTCGGTCAATTCCATAGCACTTACTCCGTTAGCACTCCATCTTCCTGAGTGCTAATGGAAGTGTACCACCGCGTGTCCGCAAAGTCAATAGCGGCGATTTGAATTATTTGTGAACAAATGGAATTTTAAGAAAATCAAGGGATTCCGTGCGTGTCCTGCGGCGCGAGATCCCTGTAGGGCGGGGCCTGCGTGCCCCGCCGCGTCCGACCGGAAGGCCGCTTCCGCCCGCTGTAGGGGGCGGTGCCCACATTGCCCCGGTCTGCGCCGTCAGCGGCAGCGGCACCAGCGCAGATATGTCGCCGAAGGCAGCTCCCACTCCCCAAAAACAAAAAGATGGTGCAAAGCAATGCTTTGCACCATCTCGAAATGACTCATTCAATTGTACGCGTGAAGCTCATGCCGCTCTTCTGCATGTGTACATCCAGCCGCACGCGGTCGCCGCGGATATAGCTGCAGGTGTACTCATAGATCCGCCCGTCCTCGGTCTTGGTGCGGCGCTGGTGATAAAACGCGCTGCTCCCCGCCGCCACGCCCAGCAGGCGCGCGCGGTCGGCATCGAGGATGATGGCCTCATACGACTCATCTGCCGCGAACGGCGTGATGCCCACATGGTACAGCAGACTGTAGAAGCTGTGCGTCTGCACCAGCTCGCGCGTGAGGTTGGGATAGATGTACTTGGGATAGTACGACGTCTCGAGGATCAGCGGCTCGCCGTCGACGTTTCGCACGCGGGTGAAGCAGTAGACCGACGTCCCCTCGTGCAGCTCCATCTTCTCGCACACCTCGCGCGAGGGCGTGATGACGGCGAAGTCCACCAGCGTTGAGGAAGGCACCTTGCCCAGCGAGGAAATCTCCGTCGTGAACGAATAGCGCACGCCGCGGCGGTTGGTGTTGGGGTCGGCCACGAAGGTGCCCTTGCCGCGCTTGCGCACCACCAGCCCCTCCTCCTCCAGCTCGCCGATGGCCTGACGGACGGTATTGCGGCTGACGTCCAGCGCGCGGCAGAGCTCCGCCTCGGAGGGGAGCAGGTCGCCGACGTTCAGCGTGCCGGAGGAGATGCTGCGTTTGATAATGCCGACCAGCTGCGAATACAGCGGAATGTCGCTGTTGAGCGAGAGCTGGTTGGTCAGGATCGGATTCTGTTCCATATGTTAGGGGTTCCTTTCCCATAATACTCATTTAATTTTACCAGTATAGCACAATTCTCCGGGAAATGGTAGAGCGATTTTCCAAAAAATGCATCAACCTGCAAAAATTTCTGCATACACCATCAAAACAGTAATATAGTAATAATTCCGGCTGGAAATAACGCCGCCTGCAAGGCGGCGACGCTATTTCCGGAACAAAAAAGAAGGAAAACAGATTGATGCGGGGGGGGGTGCCTTACTTGTGGTCGACGGAGTACATGTGCTCGATAAGGTCGAGGATCTTGTTGGAGTAGCCAATCTCGTTGTCGTACCACGAAACGACCTTCACGAACGTGTCGGTCAGGGCGATGCCGGCCTTCGCGTCGAAGATGGACGTATGAGGATCGCCGAGGAAGTCGGAGGAGACGACGGCCTCGTCCGTATAGCCGAGGATGCCCTTCAGCTCGCCCTCGGAGGCGGCCTTCATCGCCTCGCAGATCTGCTCATAGGTCGCGGGCTTGGCCAGATTCACCGTCAGGTCGACGACGGACACGTCCAGCGTGGGAACGCGCATGGACATACCGGTCAGCTTGCCGTTCAGCTCGGGGATGACCTTGCCGACGGCCTTGGCGGCGCCGGTGGAGCTGGGGATGATGTTGCCCGCCGCGGCGCGGCCGCCGCGCCAGTCCTTCAGGGACACGCCGTCCACGGTCTTCTGCGTGGCGGTGGTGGAGTGAACGGTGGTCATCAGGCCATCGGTGATGCCGAAGTTGTCATTCAGCACCTTTGCGATGGGGGCCAGGCAGTTCGTCGTGCAGGACGCGTTGGACACGAACTGCATGTCGGAGGTGTACTTGTCCTGGTTCACGCCCATGACGAACATGGGGGTGTCGTCCTTGGAGGGGGCAGACATGACGACGTGCTTGGCGCCGGCGTCGATGTGCGCCTGAGACTTCTCCTTCGTCAGGAACAGGCCCGTGGACTCGACGACGTACTCCGCGCCCAGCTCGCCCCAGGGCAGGTCGGCGGGATTGCGCTCGGCAAACACGGGGATGCTCTTGCCGTTGATGATGATGGCGTTCTCGGCGGAGGACACGTCGCCGCCGAACTTACCGTGCATGGTGTCGTACTTCAGCATATAGGCCAGATAATCCGCGGGGCAGAGGTCGTTGATGCCGACGATCTCGATCTGCGGGTGATTCAGCGCAGCGCGCATGACCATGCGGCCGATACGGCCGAAACCATTGATACCGATTTTGATGCTCATAAGAAAAACTTCCTCTCTGACGGAATATATTGAATGTATGGTATGTTTAGTATTATATGCGGATTTGAAAAAAATGCAACCCCCTTTTGCAAAAAAATTCCGGGAAATTTTTCACCCCCGAAAAAGTGCGGTTATCCTTGTATTTTTTGCTGGATTTTGCTATGATGTGAGAACTGGAAGAACTTTCTGCGGATAAACCGCGCCGCGCCGCGGCACGGTAAGAAGGAAAGGGAGGAACGGCCATGAACGAAGAGCAGCAGCGGCTGTGGAGCCTGCTGCAGGATGCGCTGCCGAATGTGGCGACGCAGATGCGCGGGTCACTGTCGAACCTGTATACCGCCGCCGGGCGGCTTCTGCCGCCGGAGGAGCTTGAGCAGCAGCCGGAGCTGACGCAGAGCGCGGCGATTCTGAACCAGAGCTACTACCGCCTGTTGCGCATGGTGAACAATCTCTCGGCGCTTGCTATTTTAAAAGAGCACACACCCTTCCCCACCGCGAATGTCGAACTGGTGGGGTGGCTGGACGAGTTGGTGCTGCAGGCGCAGCCGCTCGCGGAGATGAAGGGTGTCGACCTGCGCTTTTCCACCCCGGTGCGCCACCACATCGCGGCGGTGCACCGGGAGTATCTCGAGCGCATGGTCTGGAACCTGCTGTCAAACGCGCTGAAGTTCACGCCCGAGGGCGGCCGCGTGAGCGTCGGGCTTCGCACTGCGGCCGGACAGGTGCTCATCGAGGTGCAGGACACCGGCTGCGGCCTGCCGCGGGAGGTGGAGGAGCTGGTGTTTGACCGCTGCCTTCAGCCGGAGCTGCTCGATCCCCCGCCGCACGGGCTGGGGCTGGGTCTGCCGCTGTGCATGTATATCGCGCAGGGGCACGGCGGCCGCCTGCTGCTGCACACGGAGAGCGGGCGCGGTACAACGGCCGTCGCGGCGCTGCCCGACCGGAGGACGGATCAGCTGATCGTCGAGGAGCTGCCGTTTCAGTACGCGGGCGGATTTCAGAAGGTGCTGGTGGAGCTGTCGGACGCGCTGCCGTACCGGGCATTTGAACACAAGCAGCTCGACTGAGCCGCGTTTTCCACAGGGGGAGAGCCGTTGTCTATGAATCAGGAAAAGGTATTGATTGCCATGAGCGGCGGGGTGGACAGCTCCGCCGCTGCTTTGCTGCTGCAGAAGCAGGGCTACGCCTGCGACGGAGCGATGCTGCGCCTGTATGCAGGCGAGCAGGAGAGCGGCTGCTGCTCGGAGAGCGACGCCGCCGACGCGCGCAGCGTCGCCTACCGGCTGGGTATGAAATTCTATGTTTTCAACGAGACGGAGCGCTTCGCGCGCGACGTGATGGATCATTTCGTCGCGGAGTACTGCGCCGGGCACACGCCGAACCCGTGCATCGACTGCAACCGCTGTCTGAAGTTCGGCGCGCTGCTCGACCGGGCGCTCCTGCTGGGGTATGACTATATCGCGACCGGGCACTATGCCCGCGTCGAGCGCGACGGGCAGAGCGGCCGCTGGCGGCTCCTGCGCGGGCGCGACCGGCACAAGGACCAGAGCTACGTTCTCTACCAGCTCACGCAGCACCAGCTCGCGCACCTGCTGTTACCGGTGGGCGAGTTCGATAAGCCCACCATCCGCGGCAGCGCCCGCGAGGCGGGGCTGCTCAACGCCGACAAGGCCGACAGTCAGGACATCTGCTTCGTCCCGGACGGCGACTATGTGTCGTTCCTGCGGGACTATGGCCATGTCGAGCTGACGCCCGGTGACTTTGTCGACCGCGAGGGGCGCGTGCTCGGGCGGCACAAGGGCCTCCCCTGCTACACGACCGGCCAGCGCAAGGGACTGGGCGTCTCCGCGGGGAAGCACGTCTACGTCGTGCGAAAGAACGCCGCGGACAACACGATCCTCCTCGGTGACAACGCCGATCTCTTCACCGACACGCTCACCGCGCGGGACGTCAACTGGATTTCCGGCGAGACGCCGCCCACCCCTGTCCGCTGCACGGCCAAGACGCGCTACAGCCAGACCGAGGCCGCCTGCACGGCCGCTCCCCTGCCGGACGGCCGCCTGCACGTGACGTTCGACGAGCCGCAGCGCGCCGTCACCGCCAGTCAGGCCGTCGTCCTCTACGACGGCGAGGAGGTGCTGGGGGGCGGGACGATCGAATAAACTTCGTCAAAAAAGAGCTGTGCTCTTTTTTGACGAGGGGGTTTCGCTCCGAACCGCGCGTTTTGCCCGCCGCAGGCGGGCAAAACACACTCTCTCCGCGCAAAGTGTTTTTTGCGACGTACACGCCGCCGCAAAAAACGGATTTGATCTTATTCGCGGCCTGCGGGCCGCGAACTCGGTGAGACGGGAAAACACAATAGTTTATGGAGCGTATCGTTACCGATACGCTCCATTTATTATGCCAATAGGCTATGTAACGGGTATAGGCCCACAGTAAAAGTCCACGATGAATCTGCCGATAATCCTCTGCTTGTAAATCTTTACCGGATATTTGCGCAGAAAAAGATACCAGAGCTTTCGTTCATGGGGCGTCATCTCTCTGCGAAGCCGTCGGGCGCCTTCTGATTGGGTGTTGTCTTTTGCTATGGTCATGGTTTCCCCTCTCCGTCCTCGCTGCGCTCGGCCACCTCTCCCAGAGGGAGAGGCAAGGGCTGATGCTCGCACGGCACAGCGGATGCTCCCGCTGCGCTCATGCAGTCCTTTTTATAGCCATAGTTTTTGGACGTGCATGAGGATCCAGATGAAGAGCATGATTGCGGCGCCCCAGAGAAGGAGCCGGAGGGTATATTGTATCTGCCCTTTTATCTCGCGCACCGTTTGGGCGTGTGCGCGGCGCTCCTCTTCCGACATTTCCGTGCCGTCGGAGGTATCCCGCCGCAGCGCTTTGCGCAGAAGGGCGAAGGCTCCCGAAAGGAAAAATCCGAGCACCGTGAGAACCAGGCCCATCACCGCGAACGCGCAGTCGTTGTAGCTTGGCTTCGTGATATGGATCGAATTTTGCGGGGTATCCGGATCGTATTTGATCCGGATGGATGCGCCCGGCGCGAGAGCTTCGGGCGGGTTGTCGAACCTGCCCCAGTAGCTCGTCCCGTCGACCATATACGCGTAATACACTTGGCAGGAGTCTGGATACCGGTCACCGGTGGAGGAGTATTCATGCGTGCCGGTCACCACCGCGGGGATGTCAACCCATTGGATATGCCAGAGCTGCGGGAAAAATGGGGAGATTCCTGTATAGAGGACGTAAAGGCCGATGAGCAACGTCGTGATGCCGATTACGCGCACCACGAACCGGGAAACCATCTTATTCTCCATCTTCCCGTGCCCTCTCAATTCTGGCGACCAGCTCGTCGATCTCCCCTTCATACAGCGATTTATTATAGGGGAGCCGGTGCGTCTGGTGCGAGCTGTCGATGAATTTCAGATCGTAAAAGTAGTACGTTTTTCGGATTCTTCCTCTGTTGTACCGGGAGCCGTACTGCCGCTGCGACTCGACGAGGCGGCAGTCCAGAATGTCGCTGTAGCGGTAGTACCGCCCGTCGAAGGGGTTGGTGCGGTAATAAAAGCCGTCCTTCTGGATCTGCACCTTGTAAAACAGGCCGAGAGAAAGAATCTGCGCGAGCGTCACCAGCTCAAAGATGATGGGAATCGCAATGAGAATCGGCGGCAGGTTCCACGCCAGAAGCATCATCACCGTCACGACAACCATCAGCAGGGAGAGAATCGTAGGAATCACCACGAACCCGGCTTCCGTCTTGCCGGTGATGACGATCTCGTGGTCGAATTCGCCCTCCCTGCGGCTGGCTCCTGCGGTCTCGACGCGCTCGATCATGTAGTCAACCGCGTCGATTTGGGAGCCAAGTACGAGGAATCTCAGCCGCTTTCCTTCTACCGTTTCAAAGTTGCAGTAGGTCGACTGGCGCGCGTTCGTCTCCCTGCCGGAGCTGAGCCACATGTCGCAGATCTCGGCGTAGCGGTAGTACCGCCCGTTACCGGGCGCGGTCTGGAAATAAAAGCCGTCCTTATCCACGAACACCTTGAAAAACAGCGCGCTGTATACCGACAGCAGGAAGGCAATCGCCGTCAGAGCCGCTATACAGCCGACCAAAATAAAGGCGCCGTTGTGCGCGGTGTAGAGCCAGAACGTGACCCCGCCGAAGAGCGCCAGCATGACCGCAGCCACAACCAGCCCCGTCCGGCTGGTGATTTTGTACTTCCAGTTTCGTTCTTCCATCTTTCCTGTTCCTCCTCTATTCTCTCGATCTGTCTCACAGAGTTCGCGCACCGCGCACAGTGGAGTGTCGCAGGCTGGGCAAGGGCCAGCCGAGGCGCGGAACGCAGCGAATTTCTCCATTTGAAAAAGGACTTCGTCCTTTTTTCAAGTGAGAATTAAAAGTCTAACGGCGTGTGATCGCAGATCTCACGGATTTTGGCCTGCAGGCGCTTGAGATCCTCGAACGTCTCCGGCTTTTTGTGCGGGTCGCGCAGCAGCGCGGCCGGGTGATACAGCGCCATCATCTGTATGCCGTCCTTCTCGAAGAACTGCCCGTGCTCGCGCGTGATCTTGAAGTCGGGCTTGATCATCTCCATCGCGCTGATGCGCCCGAGACAGACGAGAATCTTCGGCTGCATCAGCTCCATCTGGCGGCGCAGATAACCGCTGCAGGCCTCCTTCTCCGTGTTGAGCGGGTCGCGGTTCTGCGGCGGACGGCACTTGACGCTGTTGGTGATGTAGATGCGCGAGCGGTCGAGCCCGATCATCGCGAGCATATCGTCGAGGAGCTTGCCCGCCCGGCCGACGAACGGCTCGCCCTGCTTGTCCTCGTTCGCGCCAGGGGCCTCGCCCACGATGACGACCTCGGCCTGCGGCGTTCCGACGCCGAAAACAACGTTCGTGCGCGTCTCGGCCAGCGAACAGGCATGGCACTGCAGACACTCCTGCTTCAGTTCCTCCCAAGAATTCATTTTTCGCGATCCTCCTGCATTTTTTTTTAGTGTAACAGAATTTTCAGGGCTTGACAACCGCGGATTGTTTCCCCACCGGCGGGACAGACTAAGCGCTGAGGGAGGAATGGTACATGACGTGGTTCTGGCTCGTGATCTTCTACAGCTTCGGCGGCTATCTGCTCGAAAAGGGCTATGCCGCCGCCGTGCGCTCGCCGCACCGGGTGCGCAAGTGCTTTCTGCTGCTGCCGCTGTGCCCGGTGTACGGGCTGGCGATGCTCGCGGCGGGGCATCTGCCGCCGTCGTGTACGGAGCCATTCTGGCGGCTCGTGCTCTATGGCGGCCTGACCTGCACGGCGGTCGAGTACGCGGTGCATTTTCTCTATGAAAAGCTGCTCGGCGTCCTCTTCTGGGACTACAGCGACACGAAGCTCGACCTGAACCGGCGGATTTGCTTTCCGTTCGCGGTGGTGTGGGGGCTGCTGTCGGCGGCGGTGCTGCGGTGGGTGCAGCCGGTGCTTTGGCCGCTGGCTGCGTCCGTCCCGGCGGGGGCGGGCTACGCGATGCTGCTCCTGCTCATCGCCGACGGCTTCTTCACCGCGCGCATCCTCCGCCGCAGCGGGGACATTGACCTCCTCAGCCCGAGAAAGCTCCTCCGCGAGCTGCGCACATAGAGCAAGCGCCCCGGCGGGTCTGGCCGGGGCGCGCTGCTTACGTGGAATTTCCGTTGAGGGTGAAGTTGAATGTCTTTTCGGCGAGGACTTTATCCTGCGAGTCCGTGTAGCGGATACACATGCTCGCGCCGTCGGGCAGCAAAGTGACTTTATGAGCCAAAAATGAGTAGAGCATATCGGGATCCCGCTCGCTGGGACCGCCCATCCGAATGAGGATGGGAGAGCCGTCGCTCACAATACCGCTCAGCTCGATTTCCAGATGATCTTCCGTAAGATCCATACCCTGCCAGAACGGATAGCGAGAGGTCATATACAGGGCGGATTCCGTAGTGAAATACGTCCCGCCGGCGGTTTCGAGCTGTTTTTCATAGCTGACCGGTGTAACCGGCTCGGTCTTATACCTGTCCGCCGCGACGCCGTAGCCAGCGGCTAGCCCAATAATGAGACACAAGCACGAAAGGACTATAATTTTAAGATGCTTCATAATAGAGGCTCACCTCACGATTATACCTAACTTTGTTACATAGAGAACTCATTATGCGTATCACGCACATCTGCCCGGAGGTATGTTGTCGTGCCGATGGTAACACTGCCGCTCGTAAACTGTCCCTGAATACCAAGACTCAGCGCGATATTTCGCGGAATCTGAATACAACCAACCAGATTCAACTGGGCCTTAGTCGTGCTAATCATTCTGCCTGTGCACTGCCCAACAAATTCATGCGGCCCATTCCCGGATGCATAAGCCGACCCGGTCGATTCAACCTCGGACCATGTCTTTCCGTAGTGCGAAGCGATAGCAATTGCCTGAACACTATAAAAGACTTTGTAAACGGATGAATGTGTATAGTAATTTTCAATGAATCCGTAAATAGTAAATGTGCCGTTATTGTTGGTCTCGGTATCGGTGCTGCGCCATGACTGGGGACTGATTGCGTTGTCTCCTGTTTCGGAAGTGGCTTCTTTGGGGAGCTCCGCAATGGCATCCGCGATACTCTTGTCAACGATAGCTTCGGCTTCACTGTACGAGATTCCAAGCAGACTGGCTTTTCCGGTGATATACTCCTCGCGGGTCATCTGGACAAATCGACCGGAGCTAAAAGCGTCATCTACGGACAGAGATGTTTCGGTGGGGGCTTCGGCTGCAAAGACCGCTGCGGGCATTGCGGCGAGGAGAAGCGCGAGAGCCAACACGGCTGTAAAAATGGGCTTGAACTTCTTCATGTATGCCTCTTTAAATCATCAATGGTGAATGACTAACCTAAGAAAATTTCTAAAATTAGTTGTACATCGGAATCACCTCTATCAGATACACTCGATATTGGTTTCTGCAGTAATACTAATATCATATGGAGCAGCAAAAGTCAAGCGATATTGCCATCTTTGTGACAAACGTATTAAAAAGTTGTTAAATGATACAAAAGTGATAGTTTTGCGGAACAATACCATCACTTGCGCGCGAATGCATGACGTACCCTGGGGGGTCTACTCCCTTTCTGACGCGCATAGAATAGCGCGGATAGAGAAATGACGATTTCCTGAAAAGAAAAATACAATGCACAAGTTTCGCTTCGTGAGTATATAACCGTAAGGGGGCGATAAAGGATCCGCCGGGGGATGACAACGCGCCGTTAAGGACGGACGGAGCCTGTTTACAGCCCGGCGGCGGGATGATATGGTGCATACAGACCCTCTCGCAGCGGCGAGAAATCCTAAAAAGGAGAGAAGAATATGAAAGAGAGAAAAGGCTTTGGATCCAATTTCGGATTCCTGATGGCCGCGATCGGCTCGGCCGTCGGTCTGGGCAACATCTGGGGATTCCCCAACAAGATGGGCGCCAACGGCGGCTTCACGTTCCTCATCATCTACCTGATTCTGGCGGCCTGCTGCGGCTTCATCGTCATGGTGGGCGAGCTGGCCATCGGCCGCAAGACCGGCGCGGGCGCCGTGCGCGCCTATCAGCTGCTGTCAAAGCGCTTCAAGTGGATCGGCTGGATGGGCGTTGCGTCGGCGTTTCTCATCATGAGCTTTTACTGCGCCCTCGGCGGGTACTGCCTGAAGTACACGGTGCTGAACTTCGGCAACCTCATCGGCGCGGGCTTCGGCTCGAACGGGCTCGACGGCGCGGGCGTGTTCGGCGCGCTGCTCGATAACCGCGGCGAGGCCGTGATCTACGGGCTGGTGTTCGTCCTCATCACGATGGTGATCGTCATGGGCGGCGTCGGCGGCGGCATCGAGAAGGTCTGCTCCGTCGGCATGCCGGCGCTGTTCGGAATCCTGCTCATCTGTATCGTCCGCGCCTGCACGCTCCCCGGCGCGGTCGACGGGCTCAAATACATGTTCATCCCCGGCTGGGCGGTCGCGAACGGGGTGATCGAGGAGGCACCCGACTTCCTCTCTGTTCTATCAACGGCGGGAGGACAGATGTTCTTCTCCCTCTCACTCGGCATGGGCGCGATGATCACCTACGGCTCCTATCTCGACCGCAAGCAGAACCTCGAGAAAAATGCGCTCATCATCGTCATCATGGATACGCTGGTCGCGCTGATGGCGGGTCTGTGCGTCATCCCCGGGCGCTTTGCACTCGACCCGACGGGCGAGCTCGGCGGCCCGAAGCTGCTGTTCATCACCATGCAGAACGTCTTTGAGAAGATGCCGATGGGCGCGCTGTTCGGCCTGCTGTTTTACCTGCTGGTCGTATTCGCGGCCATCTCGTCGTCGATCTCCCTGCTGGAGGTCATCGTGGCGCATTTCGTCGACAAGGCGCGCGAGGCCGGCAAGGGCGATAAGCGCAAAACGTATTCCCTCGTCGCGGCGCTCAGCTGCGCGGCGCTGTGTACGCTCGTCTGTCTCGATGCCCTCGGCACGAAGGGTATCGCCCCGGCGAATATCCTCGGCATCGCGGATCCGAAGACATGGGCGGCCGACTGGCTGGACTTCTTCGACTGCATCTCCGAGGGCATCCTGATGCCGCTCGGCGCGCTGCTGATGTCGATTATGATCGGCTGGGAGCTCGGACCGAAGGCAATCCGGGACGAGTGCGAGCTCACCCCCGGCCACAGCATGACGTCCTACCGCTTCTTCCGCGTCTGCGTGCGCTACATCACGCCGCTGTGCATGCTCCTGATCCTCTACGGCCAGATCAAGGAGTTCTTCTTTACATAAGCGGGCGGAAAAACGGCTGCATTGACAAATAAAATGACATACCGGATAATAAACATACCCCTAATGGTATGGAGGCGGAGCAAATGAAGCAATGCATGGATGCAGAGAACCTGCATCGCCGTTTGAAAAAAATCATTGGACAGGTGCAGGCCATCGACCGCATGATTGACGAGGATGTGCCCTGTGAGGATGTTCTGTCGCAGATCAACGCCGCGAAATCCGCGCTGCACGGCTGCGGAAAGGTCGTGCTGGAGGGGCACATCAAGCACTGTGTCCGCGACGGCATTGAACACGGCGACGCCGACAAGACGATCGAGAACTTCACGAAAGCGGTCGAGCGCTTCTCGAACATGGGATAATCAGACTTAAAAAGCGGCTCCTGAGCCGCGAACTCTGTGAGACGTTTCAAAAGAAAAAAGCAGCCTGCGGGGCTGCTTTTTTTTGACACAATATACCCGTGAGGGTATATTGTGCGCATACCCCCTGACGTATAGAAAAGAAGCTTTATATGAAACATCTCATGGAAAAGCTGGAGCAGCTGCTGGAGCTTGGCGGCATCAAAAAGGACGTCACCTTCCTCGTGATCTCCGGTATCGCCGTCATCTGCAGCCTGCTGAAGTGGAATCCGCTTTCGTTCGACATGGCGTGGGTCGCCATCGTCCTCTGCGGCATTCCCATCATCCTCGAAGCGGATGATGACGACCATCAAGCCGAATATGACCTTCTCCATGACGCTCAATTTCATCGCCATCACGCTGGCCATCATCGGGACGCTGAACCCCGTTGCCGGCGCGCTGGTTCATAACGCGGGCTCTGTGCTCGTGATCACAAACGCGGCATTCTTACTGAAATGGAGGAAAAAATAATGGCGATCAAAATCATCGGACTCATTATCGCCGCCTGCGCCGCGCTGCTGTTTATATGAGAAAAATGCCCTCCGGCTATGCCGGAGGGCATTTTTTAAAAAGTCTCACAGAGTTCGCGCCGCCGCAGCGGCGCGAATAAATTGAAATCCGTTTTTCGCGGCGGCGTGTACGTCGCGAAAAACACTCTGCGCGGAGAGAGTGTATTTTTGTGTGCTGCGCACACAAAAATGCGCGGTTCGGAGCGAATCCCCTCCAGCAAAAGGGCAAAGCCCTTTTGCTGGAACTTACTCGAATTCCACCGTCGCGGGCGGCTTGGAGGTGATGTCGTAGAGGACGCGGTTGATGTGCTTGACCTCGCCGACGATGCGGCTGGAGACCTTGTCGAGAAGCTCCCAGTCGATGCGCGACCAGGTGGCCGTCATGAAGTCCTGCGTCTGGACGGCGCGCAGCGCGATGGCATAGTCATACGTGCGCTCGTCGCCCATCACGCCGACGCTGCGCATGTTGGTCAGCGCGGCGAAATACTGGCTCGTCGTGCGGTCGAGCCCGGCGAGGCGCATCTCCTCGCGGAAGATGGCATCCGCCTCGCGCAGGATGGAGAGCTTCTCCTCCGTGATCTCGCCGATCACGCGGATGGCAAGGCCGGGGCCGGGGAACGGCTGGCGCCAGACGAGCTCCTCGGGCAGACCCAGCTCAATGCCGAGCTGGCGCACCTCGTCCTTGAACAGGCGGCGCAGCGGCTCGATGATCTCCTTGAAGTCCACGCAGTCGGGCAGGCCGCCGACGTTGTGGTGGCTCTTGATAACGGTGGACTCGCCGCCGAGGCCGGACTCAACCACGTCGGGGTAGATCGTGCCCTGCGCGAGGAAGTCGACCGCACCGATCTTCTTGGCCTCGTCTTCAAAGACGCGGATGAACTCCTCGCCGATGATCTTGCGCTTTTTCTCCGGCTCGGTGACGCCGGCGAGTTTGCCGAGGAAGCGCGCGCCCGCGTTCACGCGGCGGACGTTGACATGGAACTGCTGGGTCATGACGCGCTCGACCATGTCGCCCTCATCCTTGCGCAGCAGGCCGTGGTCGACGAAGATGCACGTCAGCTGGTCGCCGACCGCGCGCTGCAGCAGCGCCGCCGCGACGGAGCTGTCCACGCCGCCGGAGAGCGCCAGCAGCACCTTGCCGCTGCCGATTCTGCGGCGGCAGTCCTCCACGGCCTCCTCCAAATACGACGCCATCGTCCACTCCGGGGCGAAGCCGCAGATCTTATACAGAAAGTTTTTCAGGATGTCGGTGCCGTAGACCGTGTGCAGCACCTCGGGGTGGAACTGCACGCCGTAGAGCTTCTTCTCCTTGCACTGCACCGCCGCGTGGGCGCAGCCCGCGGTGGAGCCGATGACCTCGAACCCGGGGCCGAGCGCGCCGACCTCCACGCCGTGGCTCATCCAATAGACTGCCTTCTCGGGCACGCCGTCGAAGAGCGGGGAGTTGCCACTATGGGTCAGCTCGACCTTGCCGTATTCGCGCGTCTCGGCGCGGCGGCACTCGCCGCCCAGCAGGTGGATCATCAGCTGCAGCCCGTAGCAGATGCCGAGCACCGGCACACCCAGCTCGAAAATCGCGGGGTCGACCATCGGCGCGCCCTCTTCAAACACGGTGGCGGGGCCGCCGGTGAAGATCAGCGCGTCCGGCGCGAAGGCGCGGATCTCGTCCATCGTCATGCGGTAGGACTTAATCTCGCAGTAGATGCCGCACTCACGGACGCGGCGGGCGACCAGCAGGTTATACTGCCCGCCAAAGTCCAGAACCAGAACTTTTTTCATCTCAGGTACCCTCCCGGAAACGAATGTGGTGCTCGTTGGCCTCGTCGATGATGGCCAGCGAGTGGATGTTGTAGCCCTCCTCGCGCAGGGAGTCGCCGCCGCGCTGGAAGCCCTTCTCCACGGCCACACCGATACCGGCCAGCTCCGCGCCCGCCTTGTTGACGATGTCGATCAGGCCGCGCATGGCGTAGCCGTTGGCCATGAAGTCGTCGATGATGAGGACGCGGTCGGTGGGCTTGATCCACTCCTGCGCCACGATCAGCGTGACCTTCTTCTTATACGTATAGGAAAAAATCTCGCTCTGGTACAGGCCGCCCTCGATGTTGTCGCTCTTGGCCTTCTTCGCAAAGACCATCGGCACGCCGTAGCGCTCGGCGCAGACCGTGGCCAGCGCGATACCGCTCGCCTCGGCGGTCAGCACCATCGTGATGTTCTTCACGTCGAAATACTTGGCGAACTCATCCGCCAGCTCGCCCATCAGGGCGGTGTCGACGCGGTGGTTCAGGAACCCGTCGACCTTGATGATGTTTCCGGGGAGAACCCGGCCCTCCGTGCGGATGCGCTCCTTGAGCTTTTCCATTGCTTCTCCACTCCTTTGATTTTCTGTATACATAATTATAATAGGTACGGTAATGTATGATATCATGCCCGATTTGCGGGGAAAAAACAAGGGGGAAAAGCAAAAACTTTCCGGACGGACTGCCCCTTGTTTTGTGGCTTTCGCCAGTGGGTTCAGCGCCCGGCGAGCCCGGCCTTCACGAAGTCGGAAAAGCGCTGCGCGGCGGGGGTCTGCGGCACGTCCCGCAGCGTACACAGATCGACGCTGCGCGGCGGGATCTCGAAGGCGGTGCGCAGCTTGCGCAGCCGTCCGCTCTCGAGCTCGCGCGAGACGAACTCCTCCGTCACGCCCGCCACGCCGAAGCCGATGGCGGCGAGGTCGACGAGCAGGCTCCGCGCGCCGAGTTCGATCTCCGGATGGAGCTTCAGCCCGTTCTGCAGGAAGTATTTTTCGAGATACAGGCGGCTCGAGGCCTTGCGCTCGAGCAGGATCAGCGGGAAGCGCGAAATCTCCTCGAGCGTGTAGATATGGTCGAAGTCGCAGTCATAGTCCGCCCCGGCCACGAAGATCGAGTGCGTGGCGAAGCAGGGATATACCTCGAGCGAGCCGGATTCGGGCGGTGTGCTGGCGAAGGCGATGTCCACCTTGCCGCTCTGCAGCAGGCCGAGCACCTTGTGGCTGCGCCCGGAGATGATCTGGATATGGATGGCGGGATACTGGCGGTGGAAGCTGTCGAGAAACGGCAGCAGGAACTGACTGGTCACCGTGTCGCTCGCACCAATGGTCAGGTGGCCCATCTGGAGATGGCGGCTCTGGGAGAGCTTCTCCTCCCCCGTCTCGAGCAGGCCGATGGCGCTGCGGACATACTCATAGAGCATCTTGCCGTCCGGCGTGAGCGTCACGCCGCGGGAATTGCGTGCGAACAGGCGCGTCTGCAGCTCGGCCTCGAGCTGCTTGATCGACTGGCTCACCGCGGACTGGGAGATAAAAAGGGCCGACGCGGCGGCGGTGATATTCCCGGCCTCGGCGACCTCCTTGAACACCTTGTATAATTCGAGCTTGACGGACATAGAACACCTCATTAGAATGCTTTATCGTGGGAATTTGCTTCATCGAAAAATATTATATCGGATTTGGAGCGGAATGCAAGCATATTTTCCAATTTGCCGTGTGAGAAACTTGTCAGCGTGAGGAAAAAGTGTTACAATGCCGAATTGTGGAAAAAGAAACCGACTGCCGCGCGGCGCGGACAGAAAAAGCCGCCGCACGGCAGAGGAAAACGAACAAAGAAGGAGTAATCACTATGTCTTTTATGGTTGAAACATCCGCCCGCCACATCCACCTGACGCAGGAGACGGTGGAAAAGCTGTTTGGTGAGGGCTATCAGCTGACCAAGCGCAAGGACCTGTCCTACCCCGGCCAGTTCGCCTGCAACGAGCGCCTGACCGTCGTCGGCCCCAAGCGTGAGCAGGCCAACGTCTCCATTCTCGGCCCCGTGCGCAAGGCCGATCAGGTCGAGCTCTCCGCCACCGATGCCCGCAACCTCGGCATCGATGCGCCCGTCCGCGAGAGCGGCGACGTCAAGGGCTCCGGCGCATGTAAGCTGATCGGGCCGAAGGGCGAGGTCGAGCTGAGCGAGGGCGTCATCATCGCCAAGCGCCACCTGCACGTCCGCGAGGAGGACGCCGCGGCCATGGGCATCAAGGATAAGGAGATCATCCGCGTCGCCTGCGGCGGCGAGGGCCGCAAGCTGATCTTCGACGACGTCGTCGTCCGCGTGAACGTCGGCGGCGCGACCACGATGCACATCGACACCGACGAAGCCCAGGCCGCCGGCAACCCGACGGTGGGGGAGATCTTTCGGTAATTCCAACGAAAAGGACGAAGTCCTTTTCGTTGGAGGGGGTTTCGCTGCGCTTAGCGCCTTGCCCCGCTTGTGGCGGGGCTGCGACACATGCTCCGCGCAGGGTGTTTTTCGCGACGTACACGCCGCCGCGAAAAACGATTAAATCTTATTCGCGGCTTGCGAGCCGCAAACTCGGTGAGACCTAAAAAAGGCTCGTCCGGCATAGCCGGACGAGCCTTTTTAGATTGCCTTGGATTGCGGAGGTTATTGGAAAACGGAGGTCAGCGTATCATCCGGAGAAAATGTCGACACAAAGACACCGCACGCCTTGCAGCAGTAGGACGTCAGGTGGAGATTCCGTCGAAAGAGCGATTTGCAGACATAGAACGTCTCAAAACCGCGGGGGGAATGTTCATCCTGCGGGGTTACGCTGTGCGGGCGAAAGGATAGCCCGTGGCACCACTCCGCGCAAAGTGTGCCGGGAATCATGGGCTTTGAACAATAGGGGCATATCCGGGTATTCATAGCAATCTTCCCTCCTCTGAGCAGCAAAAGCCTGATTACTGAATTCAAAATAGCACGCATGGTTTTGTCTGTCAACACAAATCCAATTGCCATCGGAAAAGTTGCCTGATTAAACAAAAAATAGAGGGAAAAGCTGTATAGATCGCCTTTATAAGTTCTTAATTACCCTGAACGTGGCAGCGCTGCGGCTCTGCGCGCTGTCTGCTCTGAAACGGGCGGTTTGCATAACTTTTTGGCGGCGTTTCTGTGAAAATGTACAGGCTTTTGCGGGATTAGGGGGATTCAGTTGACAGAATGCGGCCTGCGTAGTATGTTGGCTTCAGGAACCGACTGCTGAAAGGAGCGTCTGCCATGGAAAAACGGAAATGCCCCTACTGCGGAGAAGAGATGGTGCCGGGGAAGATCTGCGCGCGGGAGTCGACCGGCCTACTCTTCCGCGCCAGCTGCGCGCCGCGGTTTTTAAAGAACTATGAGCTCGGCGTGACCGATTTCTTCCGCTGGGACATCGACTATCCCGCGTCCGTCTGTCTTCCCTGCGGCAAGCTGATCCTCGATTTGCCCGAAGAACCCGCCAAGTGACAAAAAGGGCGCGGGCCCGCCCCCCCCGGGCCGGCGCGGGGTGTGGGGGACGCCCGGGGGGCCCCCCCCCCGCGCGGGGGGGGGGGGCATGTT
>USAC01000024.1 GCA_900552475.1 uncultured Eubacteriales bacterium
TGAGTAGTAAAATCAATCTGCAAACCTGCGAATATGCCCGTAAATCAAGCATTTTTCAAGACAATCAACTAATTTTGCTGAAATCTGATAGAGATCTGTACGACGTGCCGACAGGATCGGCAGCTGATGGCGAACGGCGTCTATTCTCGCGAAATCCAGCTCCGTCACGGCGACCGTTTCCTCCGCGCCGCAGGCGGAAATCACGCTCCCCCACGGGTCACAGACGATGGAGTGGCCCCATGCGTGGTAGGACGCGCTCTCGTCGCGCGCGGGCGAGGTGCCGACGGTAAAACCTGGTTGTCGACGGCGCGCTGGCGGAACAGCAGTTCCCAGTGCGCGGGCCCTGTCGTCATGTTGAAGGCCGCGGGCACGAACAGCACCTTCGCCCCGCGCAGCGTCATGAGCCGCGCCAGTTCCTCGAACCGGAAGTCGAAGCAGATGCAAAGTCCCATCGTCCCCCAGGGCGTCTCAAACGTCGTGATGTCGCTGCCGGGCGTGAGCGTCTCGGACTCCATGAAGCGCTGTCCGCCCGCGACATCGATATCAAAGAGGTGCGTCTTGCGGTGGCGCGCGGCGCAGGAGCCGTCCGGCGCGTAGACAAAGCTCGTGTTGTAGACGTTTCCGCCCTCCAGCTCCGGGATGGAGCCGCCGATGAGCCAGATACCCCGCTCCCGCGCGAGGGCAGAGAGCGCCTGCTGCGCCTCGCCGCCCGCCTCCTCGCCGTAGCGGTGGAAGCAGCTGTTGTCATACGGGCAGCAGAACATCTCCGGCAGCACCGCGAGGTCGATCTCCCCCGCCCCGCGGATGAGCTCGGCGGCGTGGCGGAGGTCGGCGGTCTTGTCGCCGGAGACGTGCATCTGAATCTGCGCGATTTTCATAGCCGCTCCTCCCACTCCTTCTCGCGGAAGCCCACGAGCACCAAATCGTCCGCAACGAGCAGAGGACGCTTCACGAGCATCCCGTCAGTCGCGAGCAGCGCCAGCTGCTCATCCTCCGTCATGGTCGGGAGCTTGTCTTTCAGCCCGAGCGCCTTATACTGCAGGCCGCTGGTGTTGAAAAAGCGCTTGAGCGGCAGGCCGGAGCGCGCATGCCACGCGCGCAGCTCCTCCGCCGTGGGGCGGTCGGTCTTGATGTCGCGCACGGTGACGGACACGCCGTGCGCGTCGAGCCACGCCTTCGCCTTCTGGCAGGTGGAGCACTTGGGATAGCATACAAACAGCATGGGAAACCCCTCCTTATACAAATTAAAATTCCCGCAGGACAAGATCGGTGATGCCGGGGTCGAAGCCGCCCTCGACCCGCTTGACGCGCGGATGCGCGCCATACTCGCGGCGCACCATGTCGCGCAGGACGGTGCCGCCGTGGTAGCCGTGGATGATGCGGATGCGGTAGGTACCCGCCCCCGCGCGGCGCAGCGCCGCCTCGAGCGCCACTTTCGCCTGATAGGTATTCTTTCCGTGCAGATCCAGCTCGAGGATGCCCGGCGTCATAAAAATCGCTTCCCTTCGCCCGGTGTGTCCGGGATGATGTCGTTCTCTTCATCATACGGGAAATCCGTTGTATTTTCAACCGTTTCGTGGTATCATACTGAAAAATATCGTCCGGCGTCGGCCGGGCGTGAGGAGGCACTATGCGAATTCTTGTCTTGTCCGACTCCCACGGGGCGGTGGAGGCCTGCCGTCTGGCGGTGGAGCAGAGCACGCCGGACCAGATCCTGCACCTCGGCGACTGTGTGCGCGACGCGGAGCGGCTGCACGCGCTCTTCCCGGCGATTCCGCTCACCGGCGTCCCCGGCAACTGCGACTGGGCCGACGCCGACAATCCCGAGCGTCTGATCGAGCTCGGCGGCGTGCGGATCCTGATGATGCACGGCCATACGCGCGGCGTGAAGAGCTCGGCGATGAACGCGTGCTATGCCGCGCGCGAGTGCGGGGCGCAGATTCTGCTCTTCGGCCATACGCATCGCCCGCTCGTCGACTGGGACGGCACGCTCTGGGTCATGAACCCCGGCTCCATCCGCGACCGGCGCACCTACGGCGTCATCACGCTGGAGGGCGGGAAAATTGACTGCGCCGTGCAGACGCTCACGCCGTAAAAAAGGGGGCTTTGTCATGTTTTCTATCGGATGTCACCTGTCCTCCTCGGGCGGTTTTCTCGCTATGGGCGAGACGGCGCGGCGCATCGGCGCGACGACGTTCCAGTTTTTCACCCGCAACCCGCGCGGCTCCCGCGCCAAGGCCATCGACCCCGCGGACGCGGCGGCGCTGCGCGCGCTGCTGACGGCGGAGAGCTTCGGCCCGATCGTGGCGCACGCGCCGTACACCATCAACCCCTGCTCGAAGGACGATCGCACGCGCGAGTTCGCGCGCGAGACGCTCGCCGATGACCTCGCGCGGATGGAATATCTGCCGGGAAACCTCTATAACTTCCACCCCGGCAGCCACACCGGACAGGGCACGGACGCCGGAATTGCCCAGATTGCGGACACGCTCAACGCCATCCTCCGCCCGGAGCAGCAGACGACCGTCCTGCTCGAGACGATGGCGGGCAAGGGCACCGAGGTCGGTAGGCGCTTTGAGGAGCTGCGCGCGATCATCGACCGCGTCGAGCTCGGCGAAAAGCTCGGCGTCTGTCTCGACACCTGCCACGTAAGCGACGCGGGCTATGACGTCGCCGGGAACCTCGACGGGGTGCTCGCGGAGTTTGACCGCGTAATCGGCCTTGCGCGCCTGCGCGCCGTCCACCTCAATGACAGTCTCAACCCCTGCGGCGCGCACAAGGACCGCCATGCCCGCATCGGTGAGGGAACGCTCGGGCAGGAGACCTTCCGCCGGATCATCAACCACCCGGCGCTGCGGAATCTCCCGTTCGTGCTTGAAACGCCGAACGAGCTCGATGGCTACGCGCGCGAGATTGCGCTTCTGCGCGGGATGCGGGAGGGGGACGCATGATGCTGCAATACAGCGCGCTCGCGATTTTCCTGCTCGGCGCGGCGGGGCTCGCGGATCACTCCATGCTCCTCAAGACCGGGCATATCCGGCCGGGCTTTTTCTGCTTCTATACAAATTTGAGCAATATATGGATTCTTTTGTATCAGATCCTGCTCTTTTTTGCCGGCTTCTCCCCAGAGGGCGCGCTGTGGCGCGTGCTCACGGATGTGCGCGTCTCGACGGGTATGACGCTGAGCATCTGGGTGACGCACCTGATGTACCACTTCGTGCTCGTACCGGACGCAAAGAAGCGCGGCAAACGCTTCTCCGACTTCGGCGCGAGCTTCGGCAACCTCTGCGCCCACTATATCACGCCCGCGCTCGTGCTGGCGCAGTGGCTTTTCCTGCAGGATAAGACGGGCATCAACCTGTGGAGCGCGGTGTGCTGGCTCGTGCTGCCGCTTTTATACAGCGTCTTCGCGCTCCTGCGCGCCCGGACGGGAAAGCCCATCGGCCACACGAAGCTGATCTACCCCTACCCGTTCCTTGACCTGGAGCATCTGGGCGTCAAGCGCTTTTGCCTCGTGTTTCTGGCGGTGCTGGCCTTTTTCTTTATATTGGGCTGCGTGCTTGTCTTCATCGGGCAGGCGCTGCCTGCCTGATAAGGCCGCGAGAGCTCTGTGAGACAATAAATACCACCGCAGCAAGCTGCGGTGGTACGAAGCGCATATCTATCCTCTCAATTTTGCTTCCCGGGCGGCGTAGTCGGGGAGATAGCGTGCGACCTCCTGATAGAAGGCTCGGCTGTGGTTCTTGTGGCGGATGTGCGCGAGCTCGTGTACCACGACATAGTCGACGCACTCGTCCGGATAGCGCATCAGCCGCAGCGAAAAGCACAGGCTGTTCTTCGCTGAGCAGCTGCCGAAGCGCGTGCGCGCGGCCGTGATCTTCACGCCCGTTGGCTGCACACCCATGACGGCCGCCCAGTGCGCGACCTTTCCGGGCAGCACTGCCTTGGCGCGTATGCGGAGGGCGCTTTCCTCCTCGGGCGTCGGCGCGGGATAGGCCGCGGCGTGCGCCCGCTGGCGGGCAAGATGGCTTTCAATCCATGCCCGGTGACTCTCGACAAAGCGGCGGATGTCCGTCTCGCTTGCATAAAGCGGGGCACGGACGACGACGCGCGCGTCGCGCGTGATCTGCAGGGCGATCGTGCGCCGGTTCGAGCGGATGAGCTGATAGTCCGTCATTGGCCGATGTAGGTAAAGCGCGGGCCGCTGTAGCCGTCGCGCTCGACGTGCTCGTTCCACATGGCCGCCGGGCGCACCCAGAGACCGCGCTCGCCGTAGAGCGCCTGATAGACAACCATCTCCTCGAGCGTCTCGCTGTGGCGCGCCGTGCCGAGAACGCGGTATTCCCCGCCCTTGAAGTGGCGGTAGCGGCCGGGCTGAATGGTCTGCATGATAAAATATCCTCCCTGCGAATTCGTTGCCCCATTATACCACGGCGGCAGCGCGGCGCGCAAGGGAGACGAAAGGGGCTTTTTCCGATGAAAACAATCTGCAGGAGACTGCGGCGGGGCGACGACCTGCTGCGCTCCATCGAACAAATCGCGCGCGAGGAGGGACTGGAGGCGGCGGTCATCGTCTCCGGCGTCGGCTGCGTCAGCCACGCCCGCGTGCGCGACGCATCGGGCGTCACGGTGCGGGAGATCGGCGAGCCGTGCGAGATCGTCAGTCTCGACGGCACGGTCAGCGCCGCGCGCTGCCACGTCCACATCGCCCTCGCGCGCGAGGATCTCTCGACGCTCGGCGGCCACCTCATGCCCGGCTGCATCGTGAACACGACGTGCGAGCTGGCGCTGCTGGCGCTGGACGGCTGGCGCTTCGGCGTGGAGCAGGACAGCGAGACGGGCTATGACGAGATTGTGTTCCGGGAGGCGGAGAGATGAAAAACACGACGCTCTGCTACATTGAAAACGAGCGCGGGGACTATCTGATGCTCCACCGCGTGAAAAAGGAGAACGACTGCAACCGCGACAAGTGGATCGGCGTGGGCGGCAAGTTTGAGGACGGCGAGAGCCCGGAGGAGTGCGTCCTGCGCGAGACGCTGGAGGAGACGGGGCTGACGCTCACTGACTGGCGCTACCGCGGGATCGTCACGTTCGTCTCCGACCGGTGGGAGACGGAGTACATGCACCTGTTCACCGCGACGGGCTGGACGGGGAGGCTGCATGAGTGCGACGAGGGTGTGCTCGAATGGGTGAGCCGTGAGCAGTTCCGCGGGCTCCCGCAATGGGAGGGCGACCGGATCTTCCTGCGGCTCATCGAGGAGGACGCGCCGTTTTTCTCACTGAAGCTGCGCTACGAGGGTGAGCACCTCGCCTACGCGGCGCTCAACGGAAAGGAGCTGGCGCGATGACGATTCTCGTGAGCGCGTGTCTGCTGGGGACGGCCTGCCGCTACGACGGGCGCAGCAAGGCCGACGCGGCCGTCACCGCGCTGCTCGCGCGGCACACCCTGATCCCCGTCTGCGGGGAGATTTTCGGCGGGCTATCCACCCCGCGCACCCCGGCAGAGCGGCGCGGTGATCGCGTCGTGACGCAGGACGGGCGCGATGTGACGCAGGCCTACCGCCGCGGCGCAGAGGAGGTATTGCGCCTTGCCCGGCTCTACGGCGCGCGGGCGGCGATTTTGAAGGAGCGCAGCCCCTCCTGCGGCAGCGGTGAGATCTATGACGGGACGTTCTCCGGCACGCGCACGGCGGGCTGGGGCGTCACGGCGGAGCTGCTGCGCGAGAGCGGCGTGCGCGTATACGGCGAGAGTGAGCTTGCGCGGCTTACGCGCGATTTACAGGATTTACAACACGAAACGGAGGAAAACTGACATGTTCAGACCCATGAGAAGGCCGAAAAACGCCATCCCCGACGAGCAGGCGAAAAAGCTCCTGCGCGAGGAGAAGCGCGGCGTCATCGCCATGAACGGCGACGACGGCTACCCCTTCGCCATCCCAGTGGACTATTTCTACGACGAGACGGCGGGGAAAATCTACTTCCACGGCGCGAAGTCCGGCTATAAGGTCGACGCACTGCGCCGCTGCGACAAGGTGTGCTTCACCGTCTACGGCGGTGAGTTCTATAAAAACGACCACTGGGCGCCGTATGTGCAGAGCGTGCTGGTCTATGGCCGCTGCCGTCTGGTGGAGAACATCGCCGTGACCGAAGCTCGCGTGCGGGAGCTCGCGATGAAGTATTATCCGAGCGCCGAGGAGGTCGAAGCGGAGATTGCGAAGGATCTGCGCGCTGTGCAGCTCTATGAGATCACTGTTGAGCACATGACAGGCAAGCAGGTGCATGAGAAGTAATCCCTACAAGGGGCGTAGACGGGCTGTCCGCGCCCTTTTTTTGTTTTAGCGCAGGATTGGTCATTGAATCGGCTTGTCCTGCCCCCGTTTTTCCTTGACATTTCCCCGCTGCGGCGCTCACCGGCTGCGGCCAGTCCGCTGCCGGCACCCAGGACGACGCCGACTTCAAGAAAGTCGTCATCTACACGCCGACCGAGGACTATCTGATCGAGTACATGCAGCAGCGCCTGACGGCTCAGTTCCCCGACTACGACATCCCGCTCGAGTACTACCACTCCGGCGACCTCGCCGCGAAGCTGCAGGCCGAGGGTGCCGACACCGCCTGCGACATCGTGTTCGACTGCGAGTACGGCTATCTGCAGATGCTCTCCGACAACTTCGCGACGATTGATTTCATCGACAACAGCCAGTTCGTCGCCGACATGCAGGATCCCACCCGCAAGTATATGCCCGTCGACCGCTATTCCGGCTCCGTCATCGTCAACACGCAGGTGCTCGCCGACAAGGGTCTTCCCGTGCCGCAGAGCTATGAGGATCTGCTCGACCCGATGTACAAGGGTCTGATCGAGATGCCCGACCCCACCGCCTCCTCCACAGGCTACCTCTTCCTGAAGAGCCTTGTGAACGCCTGGGGCGAGGAGAAGGCGCTGGCCTACTTTGACCAGCTTGACGCGAACATTCTGCAGTATACCGGCGGCGGCTCCGCCCCCGTGAAGGACGCGGCGGCCGGTGAGTGCGCCATCGCCCTGTCCCTGACGTTCAAGGCCGTGGACCTCATCAACGAGGGCTCCCCCCTGCAGATTCTCTTCTTCGCCGAGGGCGCGCCCTATACCCCCGCGGGCCTGTCCATCCTCTCCGGCCATGAGAACCGTCAGGCCGTGAAGGATGTCGTGAACTACTTCTATTCCGACATCATCGACGACTATCTGAGCACCTATCTGCCCGAGCAGATCAAGGTTGGTCAGGTCAACACCACGCCCAACTACCCCACCGAC
Organism: uncultured Eubacteriales bacterium; assembly: GCA_900552475.1. Taxonomy (GTDB): domain Bacteria; phylum Bacillota; class Clostridia; order Oscillospirales; family Oscillospiraceae; genus Vescimonas. The sequence goes on from USAC01000024.1 coordinate 7,286, forward strand.
ATCCCCTACGCCGACATGTCCAACAACACCCCCAACGTGAAGGCGGAGCTGCTGGCCAAATGGACGCACTGACCCGCGGCACGGACGCGCCGAAGCTCTCCGTGCGGGACTGCTGCAAGCGGTTCACCGGCGCGCCCGTGCTCGACCACGTCAGCTTTGACGTGGTGAGCGGCGAATTTCTCTCCGTGCTGGGGCCCTCCGGCTGCGGCAAGACGACGCTCCTGCGAATCCTCGCGGGGCTGGAATCGCCCGACGCCGGGAGCGTTCTGAAAGACGGCGCGGACATCACGCGCCTGCCGCCCGAGCGGCGCAGCATGGGGCTGGTGTTTCAGGACTATGCCCTCTTTGAGAATATGACCGTGCGCCAGAATGTTCGCTACGCCCTGCGCTTTCACCCGCAGCTGCGCGCGCAGGCGGACGAGCGCACGGACGGTCTCCTGCGCCGTCTCGGGCTGGACGGCCTGCACGGTGCGCTCCCTGCCCGTCTCTCCGGCGGACAGCGGCAGCGCGTAGCGCTGGCGCGGACGCTCGCGCTCCAGCCGGAGATCATCCTCTTCGACGAGCCGATGGCCGCGCTCGACGCCGCGACGCGCCTGACGCTGCGTGAGGAGCTGCTGCAGCTGCGGCGGGAGTTTTCGTGCACGATCGTCTATGTCACGCACGATCAGGAGGAGGCGCTGACGCTCTCCGACCGGGTCATGGTCATGGAGGGCGGGCGCATCCGCCAGATCGACACACCCGAAAATCTCCTGCGCCGCCCGGCGGACGCATATGTGCGCGAATTTGTCGGCGAGAATCTTCTGCGCCGTCAAAAGGCGCTGGAGCGGTTTTTCCGGCCGTCGGAGGACGCATGAGAAAGCACCCCGCCGCCCTGACGGCCGCAGCCGCCGCGCTGCTCGTATTTTTTGCGGTGACGTTTGCCTATCCCCTCTCGCGGATGCTCGCGCAGATCACGCCCGAGGGCGCCGCCGTTTTTTCCAGCACCGTTTTTCGCCGCGCCGTGGGCAGCTCGTGTCTCAGCGGCGCTCTGACGGTGCTGTTTGCGCTGCCGCTGGCGATGCTGATGGCGCTTTTGACCGAGTCGACGCGCGTGCGCTGCAGGGCGCTCTGGCGCGGGATCTTCGTGCTGCCGATGCTGCTCCCCTCCGTGTCGCAGGGTACGGGGCTGGTACTGCTGCTGGGAACGAACGGCCTGCTCACGCGGGGTCTCCGCCTGCCGGGGAGCATCTACGGCCTGCAGGGCATCGTCCTCGGACAGGTGCTCTACACCGCGCCGATCGCCTATCTGCTGCTGGCGAACCTCCTGCGCTACCGCAGCCGCTCGCCGTATGACGCGGCGAGGCTCGCCGGTGTGCCGCCGCTCTTTCGCTGGAGCGGCATCACGCTGCCGTTTCTGCGCAAGGAGCTGCTCGCCGCGGCGTTTCTTGTCTTCTCCCTCTCCGTCACGGACTACGGCATCCCGCTCGCCGTCGGCGGCAAGGTCAAGACGCTCGCCTCCGTCATGTACAGCAGCGTCGTCGGCCAGCTCGACTTCGGCCGCGGCTGCGTCATCGGGCTTCTGCTGCTGATCCCGGCGCTCTGCTCCTCGGTCTTTGAGCTGCTCGCGCCGCGCCGGTGGGTCGTCTCCGCCGCGCGCCGCCCGGCCGAGCCGCCGGAAAATCCGCGCCGCGACCGCTGGGCGCTCCTGCTGTGCGCGCTCACGGCGCTGCTGTTCGTGCTGCCGGTGCTGGCGTTCACGGGGACCATGTTCATGGAGAAATACCCCATGCAGACGACGCTGACGCTGCGCCATCTGCGCGAATTCTGGACGCCGCAGGTGCGCGCGGGGCTACGCAATTCTGTTCTGCTCGGGCTCGGCATGGCCGCGGTCGGCACGGCGCTCACGGCGGCCGCCGCCCTCGTCACCGCGCGCTATGCAAACCGCGCCGCCCGCTGGGTACACACGCTCTCCGTGCTGCTGATGGCCGTTCCGGGGCTGGTGCTTGGTCTCTCGTTCGTGCTGGCGTTCAAGGGGACGGCGCTCTACGGCACGGTGTGGATTCTCATCCTCGCGGGCGTGCTGCACTTTTTCACCACGCCGTACAACCTTCTCTACCAGTCGCTCCAGAAGCTCAGCAGTGAGCTGGAATCCGTCGGCAGCACGCTCGGTATCCCGCCGCTACGCCTGATCTTCGACGTGCTGCTGCCGCAGTGCGCCGGGACGCTCGCGGACATGGCGGCCTACTTCTTCGTCAGCTCGACCGTCACCATTTCCGCAGCCGCGCTCGTGCGGCGGCTGGTACGGCGGTAAAAATCCCGCTTGACGCGGTGGGGAATTCATGGTACCATCAGCTTGTCCCCGGGAAGTGGTTCTGACCGACGGACACACAATTCATTCTACCGTTCTGCCGGTAAGGATCCGCTCCGAGCCAAAAGAAGAGGGACAGACGACGCGACTCTTTCGCCGCGCCCGCGATATGCTGCTTCCATCCCTTCTGCTGAACGGCAGGAGGGATGATTCTATTTTACGAGGAGGAACGTCTATGGAAACGCGCGTGGCCGTGCTGGCCGTCATCGTCCGCGAGGGGAGCTCCGTCCAGACGCTCAACGATCTGCTGCACCAGTACGGGCAGTATATCATCGGGCGGATGGGCGTGCCGTACCGGGAAAAGGGCGTGAACATCATCAGCGTGGCGCTTGACGCGCCCGGCGACGTAATCTCCGCCCTGTCGGGCAAGCTCGGGCGTCTCGACGGCATCACCGCCAAAACGCTCTACGCCCCCGAGGGCAGCATCAGAAAGGAAGAACACGCATGAAACACATCAAAAAGCTCCTTGCCCTGTGCCTGACGCTGGCACTCGTCCTCTCGCTCGCGGCCTGCGGCAAGCAGGAGGAGCAGCCCCCGGAAACCACCCCCGCGAGCTACCGCATCGCCGCGCTCAAGGGCCCCACCGCCATGGGTCTCGTCAAGCTCATGCAGGACGCCGCCGGCGGCACCGTCGAGAGCGGCAACACCTATGACTTCACCCTCGCCGGCTCCGCCGATGAGGTGACGCCCGCGCTCATCAAGGGCGAGCTGGACATGGCCTGCGTCCCCGCGAACCTCGCCGCCGTGCTCTACGGCAAGACCGAGGGCGCGGTGGAGGTACTGGCCGTGAACACGCTGGGCGTTCTCTACATCGTGGAAAACGGCAGCGCCGTGCAGTCCATCGCCGACCTGAAGGGGCAGACCATCGTTGCCGCGGGCAAGGGCTCCACGCCCGAGTACGCGCTGCGCTATCTGCTCAGCGAGAACGGCATCGACCCCGATAACGACGTGACCATCGACTGGAAGAATGAGCACAGCGAGTGCGTCGCGGCGCTCGCGAGCAATCAGGCGACCATCGCCCTGCTGCCCCAGCCCTTCGTCACCGTCGCCCAGAGCAAGATCGACGGCCTGCGCATGGCGCTCGACCTGACGGCTGAGTGGGACAAGCTGGGCAGCGGCTCCACGCTCATCACCGGCGTTATCGTCGCCCGCCGTGAGGCCGTCGAGCAGAACCCCGCCGCGGTGGACGCGTTCCTGAAGGAGTACGCCGCCTCCGTTGACTGGGTCAACGCCAACAACGCCGACGCCGCCGCGCTCATCGGCGAAAACGGCATCGTCGACGCCGCCGTCGCCGAGAAGGCGCTGCCCTACTGCAACATCGTCTGCCTGACCGGCGGCGACATGCAGGCCAAGCTCTCCGGCTATCTGCAGGTGCTGGCCGACGCGAACCCCGCCTCCGTCGGCGGCTCGCTCCCGGAAAGCGACTTCTATTACGTCAGCAAGTAATCCCAACCATCTGCGCGGCGGCGGGCACTTCCCCGCCGCCGCGTCTGTCTGAGAGGAGGATGCATCCATGGGCAAGCAAAAGCAGCCCGTCCGCGCGTGGGCGGTGATTTTCTGGCTGCTGGTGTGGCAGCTGGCGAGCATGGCGCTGCGCGCGGCCTATCCGCACGGGGCGCTGCTTCTGGCCTCCCCCGCGGACGCGGCGAAGCGGCTGGCGGAGCTTTCTGTGACGGCTGACTTCTGGCGGGCGGTCGCGCGCAGCGCGGCGCACATTCTGGGCGGCTTTCTCCTCTCGTGCGCGCTTGCAGTGGTGCTCGCGGCGCTCGCGGCGCGGCTGCGCCGCGTGGAGGAGCTGTTGGCGCCGCTCGTCGCGGCCATCAAGGCCGTGCCGGTGGCGTCGTTCATCATCCTCGCCCTCGTCTGGCTCAGCAGCCGCTCTCTTACGCTCTTCATCTCGGCTCTGATGGTATTCCCGCCCGTCTATCTCAGTACGCTCGAGGGCATCCGCCGCACCGACAGGCAGCTTCTCGAGATGGCGCGGGTTTACCGCGTGCCGCTTTCGCGGCGGCTGGCGGGGATCTATGTGCCGCAGGTGCTGCCCTACTTCCGCTCCGCCGTGAGCGCCGCGCTCGGCCTGTGCTGGAAGGCGGGCACCGCGGCGGAGGTCATCGGCCTGAGCGGCGGCACGATCGGCGAGCGGCTCTACACCGCGAAGGTCTACTTCCAGACGCCGGATCTGTTCGCGTGGACGGCGGTGATCGTGCTGATCTCGGCGCTGTTTGAAAAGCTGTTTCTGTTCGCCGTGGACAGACTCGCGGAAAGGGTGGGTGCATGATGGAAATCCGCGCAGAACACCTCACAAAATCCTATGAAGGCCGCCCCGTGCTGCAGGACGTGACGTTCACCGCCGGCGCGGGCATCACGCGCATCGCTGGGCGCTCCGGTGCGGGCAAGACGACACTCCTGCGCATCCTGCTCGGGCTGGAGACGGCGGAGAGCGGCCGGGTACTCGTCCCCGATGGCTGCCGCTGGGCGGCGGTTTTTCAGGAGGATCGCCTGCTCATGGCAAAGAGCGCCGGGGGAAACCTCCGCTTCGCCCTCGGCGGGACATATGACGCGGCGCGCGCCGCCGCGCTGCTGCGCGAGCTGGGGCTCGGCGACGTCGGCGACAAGCGCGTGCGCGACTACTCCGGCGGTATGCGCCGCCGTCTCGCACTCGCGCGGGCGCTGCTCGCGCCGTCGGACGCGCTCGTGCTCGACGAGCCGCTGACGGGGCTCGACACGGAAAACCGCGCCGCCGCGCTGCGCTGCATCCTCCGCGCCGCCGAGGAAAAGCCCGTCCTCCTCTCCGCCCACGAGACGCTTGACATCCCCTGCCGCGCGGTCGTAGAATTGTAGGGCAAAATCTGTCCCCCGGAGGTCCCCCATCATGCTGTTTTGTCTGTAGATTGCGCTGTATTGTCTCCTGTTTTTCCTGCTGGTCAAGTGCGCGGTGAAAAACGACGGGCGTAACTGCCTGTATTTTTACCCGACGGCGTATATCGACGAGGCCCAGCGCCGCGGCCTTGCCGAACACGGCGACGTCATGCGGCGCGGCAAGCGCTTCATGATCCCGTTCTGCGCGGTCATGCTGATCGCGCTGGTGCTGATCGTCGGCGTCTGGAACCGCGCGTCGACCTTCCGCGCGGCGTATGCGCAGACGGCGGTTTTTCTGGTGGTCATGAACTGGTTCGACGGGATTGTCATCGACCGGCTGTGGGTCGGCCGCAGCAAAATCTGGCGCATCGAGGGGATGGAGGGCGTCCCCTATGTGAAGCCGTGGAAAACCGTGCTCATAAAGCGCGGGCTCGGGACGGTGCTCTACCTGCTCCTCTCCCCCGCCTTCGCCGCCATTGCCCTCCAGCTCGCCAAGCTCTGAAAACAGGAGCCCGGACATACAGTCCGGGCTCCCAGCATAAATAAGCAAAAGTCTCACAGAGTTCGCGCCGCCGCAGCGGCGCGAATAAATTCCAATCCATATTTCGCGGCGGCGTGTACGCCGCGAAATATTCCCTGCGCGAAGAGAGTGTGTTTTGCCCGCCTGCGGCGGGCAAAACGCGCGGTTCGGAGCGAATTTTTCAGGCTGCAAAGGGCGTTGCCCTTTGCAGCCTGAATGTTAGTCGCCGACCCCCGTGTGGATCACCTTGCCCATGTTCCACTGGAAGGCGACCTTCTTCGCCGCCTCCAGACGCTCCTCCGGGGTCTTGTAGCTCGCGTGCGCCGTCTCCGCGCCGCAGTCCATGCACGCGGCATAGACGCACCAGCCCTGCTCATCCTGCAGCGCCCCGACGCCGCGGCAGACGGGGCAGTCCTCCAGCTCAATTGCAAAAATCGGATCTATCTGTTCCATTTGGCGTATCTCCTTTGCTCTTGGTGGCAACAGTGTACCACATTCCGCCCCAAAGGGCAACCGGGCGCGCAAAAAACGCGCGCGTCGGCTGGAAAAATTCCGCCGTCCGTGGTATAATCGGGGTAAATCACAGGAACGGATGGATGAACATGGATCAGATCGAACGGCAGACGCCCCTCTATGAACACTCGCATGACTTTCAACTCATGCACAACCTCTATGAATCCGCCGTCAAGCAGCTCACACTCAAGTTCGAGGTGCTCAACAGCGAGTTCAGCGTCCTCTACGCGCGCAACCCCATCCACCACATCGAAAGCCGCGTCAAGTCCGCCGCCAGCATCGCCGCGAAGCTGCGCAAAAAGGGACTGCCGCTGACGATCGAGGCGGCGCGGGAAAGCGTGAACGACATCGCGGGCGTGCGCGTCGTGTGCAGCTATATCGACGATGTGTACCGCGTGGCCGAGATGCTCGAGCGGCAGAAGGACGTCGAGATCATCAAGCGGCAGGACTATATCCGCACGCCGAACTACAACGGCTACCGCTCCCTGCACCTCGATATCCGCGTCCCGGTCTATCTCTCCAACCGGACGGAGTACGTCATGGCCGAGATCCAGATCCGCACGATCGCCATGGACTTCTGGGCCAGTCTCGAGCACGACATCCGCTATAAGGCGGACAAATCCCGCCTGCCCGCCGGGATTAACGAGGAGATGTTCGCCTGCGCCGACAAAATCGCCGAAATCGATCAGCAGATGCAGGACATGTACCAGCGCATCAAGGCCTCGGAACAGAATCACGACTGAAAGAGGTTGGACAATGCCCAACCTCTTTCAGTCCTGTCAAGTGTCTCACAGAGTTCGCGGCACCGCAGCGCCGCGAAAAAGATCCAATCCGTTTTTTGCGGCGGCGTGTACGCCGCAAAAAACACTTTGCGCGAAACGCAGTGTCGCAGACTGGCCAACGCCAGTCAAGGCATGAAGTGAAGCGAATACTCACACAAAAAGGCGGAGCAGACTTTGTCTGCTCCGCCTTTTTGTGTGAAGTTAGTTCCAGAAGTCCGTCTTTTCCTTCAGGCCGATGTCGGCGGCCTTGAAGTGCGGATCCTTGCCCTCCTTGCGCTGCTTCATGTAGTCGTTCAGCGCGAGGAGCGCGGGCTTGGCGAGAATGATGATCACCGGGATGTTGATGATGACCATCAGCGCCTGGAAGAGGTCGGCGGTATCCCACGCCAGACCCATGCTGACCGTCGCGCCGATGAGGACGATGACGCTCGCCGCCAGACGGAACACAAGCATGAACGTCTTGCTCGGGTGGCGCTTGAGGATGTGCTTGAGGCAGCCCTCGCAGTAATAGTAGTTGCCGATCAGCGTCGTGAAGGCAAACAGGCACATGGACACGGCAATGAACACCGGGCCGAAGCTGCCGAGCGCGGCGGCCATCGTCTGCTGCACATAGGGCGCGCCCTGCAGCTCCGCCGTCGGCTCGATGCCGGTGGACAGGCACATCAGCGCCGTGGCCGTGCAGATCAGGAGCGTGTCGATAAAGACGCTGAGCATCTGGACAAGGCCCTGCTTGACGGGGTGGGAGACGTCGGCCGTGGCCGCGGCGTTCGGGGCCGAGCCCATACCGGCCTCGTTGGAGTACAGGCCGCGCTTGATGCCCTGCATCATCGCGGAGCCGAGGAAGCCGCCGAAGATCGCCTTGAAGTCAAAGGCGCTTCTGAAGATGTTGGCAAAGACGCTGGGGATGTTGCCGATGTTGATGCAGATCACGATCAGCGAGACGATGATGTAGATCACGCCCATCACAGGCACGAGGATGCCGGTGATACTCGTCAGGCGCTTCGCGCCGCCGAGGACGCAGACGGCAAACAGCACCGCGAGGATGCCGCCGAGAACATAGGGCGTCACGCCCGGCTTATAGAAGCTGAACCCGGCAAACGCGGACTGCAGGTTATACGACGCGAGCGCGTTATAGCCCACGGCATAGGTCAGGATGATGATCACCGCGAACACCACGCCGAGCCAGCGCTGGTGCAGCGCATCCTCCATGTAATAGGAGGGGCCGCCGTAGCTGCTGCCGTCCCCGTCGCGCTTCTTGTAGATCTGCGCGAGGGTTGACTCGATGAACGCGGACGCGCCGCCGAGGATGGCGGTGATCCACATCCAGAACACCGCGCCGTAGCCGCCGACGCAGATGGCCGACGAGACGCCGACGATGTTGCCGGTGCCGACGCGGCTGGCCGTGGAGACCATCAGCGCGCCGAGCGAGGAGACGGAGTTCTTATCCTTCGGCTTTTCGGACACGACATGGATCGACTCGCCGAACAGGCGGAACTGGATAAACTTCGTGCGGGCGGTAAAGTACAGGCCCGCGACAATCAGGAACGCCGGCACCCACGGGGTATAGAGCCAGCTGCTGATTGCGTTGACTACTTTGTCAATGGCATCAATCATTCTTTCAATTCTCTCTTTCCTCAAAAAAATTGTGGGGGCCGCAGACAGCAGCCCGCGTAATTGTTATTTTACCTAAAAAATGCAAGAATTGCAACCTCGATTTGCAAATTTGTAAAGAATCCGCAAAAACTTCCCGACCGTCTGCAGGCACGGCACGTTTTTCACGGCAGAAGCACCGCGCAGACAAGCGTCAGATACGCGGGCAGACGCGTCCGCTCGCCCCAGAGGAGCTTCCAGCCCCAGAGAGCGCCGACGGCGGCGCCCACGTCGCAGCCGAGCGACTCGAGCGAGTAGGAAATCGCCCCCGGACGGCGGCAGGGCTTTCCCTGCGGGCGGGTGCAGCTGTCGCAGAGCGTGCAGCCGCCGACGGTCAGCAGCGCGCTGCCCTCCGGCGCGGCGGGCAGCACCTCGTCCGCGAGCAGTCGCGCCTGCCGGACAAGCACCGCGCGCTCCAGCTCCTCGAGCTCCTCCGGCGGATACGTCTTCGCAAGTGCCGCGTCGGAAAAATGCATCTGCTGGCCGATCAGCTCGATCTCCCGGAAGCGCCCCCAGTACGCCGCCGCCGGAAACGCGTACGGCGGACACGTCCAGTACTGCCCCACGTTCGGGCAGCCGCGGCATCCGTCCTCCGCGTGCGGGAGGTCGACATACCTCTCCACAAACGCCGCCGTCTCCAGCCGTGCCTGCGCCCGCACCACCTGATAAAGCTCCGCCGTCTGCTCCACGGCTCCGTCCTCCTTTTCCCTTGCGCCCCGTCCGTGCGCGTGCTATACTCATTACAGCGCCGAAAATCGAATCCGGGCTGTATAGATTGTTTCACGTAATACTGTTTGTTATTGGATTATACCTGCGACAGCACCTCACCGATCGGGCCGTCGATGGTGAGGTCGGCGCCGACGCGGCCGCCTGTCTCACCCTTGTTGATGACGACGAGGTGCCGCCCGCGGAAATAGCGCACGAGCCCCGCCGCCGGGTACACCACGAGCGACGTCCCGCCGATGATGAGCAGATCCGCACTCTGGATATAGCGCAGCGCGCGGTCCATCACGTCCTCGTCGAGACTCTCCTCATAGAGCACGACGTCGGGCTTGACCGTCCCGCCGCAGCTGCAGCGCGGAACGCCCTCGGAGTGGAGAATCGTCTCCAGCCCGTAAAACTTCCCACACTTCTCACAATAGTTGCGCAGGACGCTCCCGTGCAGCTCCAGCACCTCGCGGCTGCCCGCCTTCTGGTGCAGGCCGTCGATGTTCTGGGTGATGACGGCCTTGAGCTTGCCCGCCCGCTCGAGTTCGGCGAGCTTTCGGTGCGCGGCGTTCGGCTGCGCGTCCGGGGCAAGCATCTTCTGTCGGTAGAAGTCGAAGAACTCCGCCTTGTGCGTCTCATAGAAGTGGTGGCTCAGGATCGTCTCGGGCGGGTACTTGAATTTCTGGTGGTACAGGCCGTCCACACTGCGGAAGTCCGGGATGCCCGACTCCGTGGAGACGCCCGCCCCGCCGAAAAAGACAATGTTATCCGATTCCGCCACAAACCGGCGCAGCTGCTCAATTTTTGCGTCCATTGTTAATTCCTCCTTTTTAAAATCTGAAACAGAGGTGTCCTATGAATATCCAAATCTTCGGTTCGTCCAAGTCCTTCGACTCCAAGAAGGCCGAGCGCTGGTTCAAGGAGCGGCGCATCAAGTATCAGTACATCGACCTCGTGAAAAAGGGCGTCTCCCCCGGTGAGTACCGCTCCATCCGCGCCGCCGTCGGGTACGAAAACCTCGTCAACCGTGAGTGCCTGACCTACCGTGAGCTGGGGATGGACTATCTCCTCCCCGATGCCGCGGAGGAAAAGCTCCTGCTCTATCCCGAAATGTTCCGCGCGCCGATCGTGCGCAACGGCAGGCAGGCGACGGTCGGCTATCGACCGGAAATCTGGCAGACATGGGAATAATCCGCCGCAGAAGCCCGCACGGGCTTCTGCGCATTTTTTGATCAGGTGTAGGGATTTTCGACCTTTACCACCGCATAGTAGCTCCCCGGCATCTCCCGGACGGCCTCACGGATACGCGCGGCCATCTCCTGATTCGTCATCTTCCCGTCGAAGGGACGCACCGCGTCGAAGATGAGGTTCGTGTGCGTCGGCCCGGTCACGATGCGGAAATCATGGATCGTCGCCTGCTCGTCGATCCCATGCACCAGCGCCGCGACCCGCGCGCGCAGCTCGTTCGTCTGCGCGTCGTCCGTCAGGATCGGGTCCATGTGGATCACCGCCTGACAGCCGAGCGTTTTCGACAGCTCCTGCTCGATGTTGTCGACGAGGTCGTGCATCTCGAGGATATCGCCCGAGGCGGGCACCTCGGCGTGCAGCGAGATCATCCGCCGGCCGGGTCCGTAGTCGTGTACGACGAGGTCATGCACGCCGCAGATGCCCTCGTGCGCCATGACGAGCCGTTCGATCTCCTCTACGAACTCCTTCTTCGGCGGCTGGCCGAGCAGCGGGCTGATCGTATCGCGCGCCGCCTGCACCCCTGACCAGAGGATCATGCACGCGACGACCAGTCCGACCCATCCATCGATCATCAGCCCCGTGAAACGGCCGACGAGCATCGCCGCGAGCACCGCCGTCGTCGCAATGCTGTCGGAGAAGCTGTCCGCTGCGGTGGCCTCCATGGCCACCGAGTCGATTTTTCGGCTGATGCGCCGGTTATACAGGCACATGTAGAGTTTCACGCACACGGAAACCGCGAGGATCACCGCCGTCAGGGCGCTGAAATCCACTGCCTCCGGGTGCAGCACCTTCTCGAACGACGACTTCGCCAGCTCCGCGCCCATCAGCAGGATCAGCCCCGCCACGATCAGCCCCGAGACATATTCCATCCGTCCGTGGCCGAAGGGGTGCTCCGGGTCTGGCTTTTTCCCCGCGAGACGGAAGCCCAGCAGCGTCACCACCGACGAGCCCGCGTCCGAGAGGTTGTTGAATGCGTCCGCCGTGATGGCGACCGAGCCGCTGACCGTCCCGGCAAAGAACTTCCCCACAAAGAGCACGAGGTTCAGCGCGATGCCCACCATCCCGCACAGCTGGCCATAGGCGCGGCGCACGGCGGGATTTGTGACATCGTCGCGGTTTTTGATAAACAGGTGGGACAGAAGTGTAATCATATTTTCTCCTTCTCCGCGCGCGGCCCGAGACGGCGGCGCGTCACCAGATAACACAGCGGGAGCATATACAGCAGCACCGCGTACGGCAGCGCCGACGCCCCCGTCCCCAGCATCGCCAGCGGGATACTGACGGAGATGTTCCACGGGATGAGCGCCGCGAGCACGATGCCGCTGTTCTCGATGTCGAGCGCCAGCGCGCGCTTTCCCTCGCCGCGCGCTTCATAGCTGTGCGCCATCAGCTGCGGCGCGACGACCGGCGCGGTCGACTGGTTGCAGAACATCATCGCGCACAGCAGGCAGACGCCCGCGCACGTCGGATACAGTCCCGCGCGGCGCACCGCGCGCTCCACCATCTCGCGGATGCCGTCGAGCGCGCCGATGCCGCTGAGAAGTCCCGCGTAGAGCCCTGTCGCGATCGCGAGCACCGAGGCCGTAAACATGGAGATGACGCCGCCGCCTGAGAGGATCTCCCGCAGCGCGCCCTCCGGCCCGGCGTAGCCAAGCAGCGCCGCGCGCAGCGCCTGCAGCGCGGGCATCCGCTGCTGCGCGACCGTTACGAGAAAGGCCGCGGCCACAGACGCCGCCATCGACCACCGCACCGGCACCCGGCACAGCGGCAGCACAAGAATCAGCAGCGCGGGCAGCACCGTCCACAGTGACAGGTCAAACACCTGCGCCAGCTCGCCGAGCATCGCCCCGTCCACCGCGGCGATCGGGTGCGCCGCGGAGAGCACGGCGTATACCGCCGCGCTCAGCAGCAGCGGCAGCCAGCCCGTGCGGTGCATGGCGCGCAGGTTCTCCTCGAGCTTCGTCCCTGTCGCCGCCGCCACGAGCGACGCGCTCGAGGACGCGGGCGAGCAGCGGTCGCCGAAATACGCCCCGGCGACGATCGCCCCGGCCGTCACGGCCGTGCTCACCCCGCCCGAGCGCGCGAGCGCCATGACGATGATCCCCGCCGTACCGACCACGCCGAAGGACGTCCCCAGCGCATACGACAGAAAGCACGTCAGCGCGAACGTCACCAGAATGAACAGCTGCGGCGTGATGATCTGCAGGCCGTGGTAGATGAACCACGCGATGGTTCCCGCGCTGCGCCAGAGGGCGGTAATCATGCCGATCAGTACATAGATCACGAGCAGCGAGCACATCTTGCGCCCCTGCCCCCACGCAAAGCCCCAGAGCGTCCGCAGAGAAAACCCGCGCCGCAGGCCGAGCGCGCCGAACGCCGCGATGCCGAGCAGCATCGCCCAGATGAGCGCCCAGCCCATGTGCAGGCAGACGGCCACCCCCGCGAGAAAGACGGCGAAGCAGACAAGTGCGCTCATTTTCCGGGGATCACCAGCTTCATCTGGCAGCACAGGCGGTCGAGATCCTCGTCCGTCGCGGCGGGGATCCGCAGCCGCGCGCCGCAGCGGCTGCACGTCAGGTCGACGGCATCGCGCCGGACGTGGATACCGTAGTCACTGCTGCCGCAGCCGCACTGCACGCCGCCGCGCGAGGCGATGTCGCGCAGCTCCGAGAGCACCTCATACATGATGACGTTGTCGGTAAACGCCTCGGGCGACTCCGACTTTTCCTTTTCCGCGCGGATCTCGAGCTCCTTCATCTGGCGCTCGACCTCCTCCTCGCTCCCGATGAAGCAGCACAGCTGCCCCGTCTCCGGGCAGGCCAGCCCCACGCCCCGGCCGCGCAGCACCGCGTCGGCGCTGCACTCGGCCTGATGCGTCTTGCCGCACAGGCCGCAGGGCACCCAGAGCCGGAACTTCAAGCCGTCGGTCTGCACCTCGAGCGTGGACTTCTCGCACGCGCACTCCATCCGCGCCGCCGCGGCCGTCAGTGCAAACACGCTGCGGCTGGCGATCACGGGCTTGCCGCACTCCGGGCAGATATAACCAAAGCTTCGCATTTCCTCCATAGCGCAGGCTCCTTTATGTACAGAATTCTTTATATTATACCGCGCCGCCGGGCACATTTCCACCCCCGGCGTCAAATTTCCCGCGATTTCTCCGGTCTGTGAATCTGCTGGACAGATGTGCGCCGGTCATGGTACAATCGAAGCAGAAAAGCGATCAAAAACACGACATTTTCGGAACGGAGGTGCTGTTTTGGAGCGAATCAGAAGCCTTGGCCGGTATCAGAAGGCCGTGCTGCTGGCCACGGCGCTCATGGCGCTGGTCTTTACCGCCGTCTATCTCACGGTGACGGCGCGGGTGGGGTTTGCCTTTGGGGACGCGATCCTGCTTGACGTGCATGAGGTCAGTGCCGACGTCTACACCGGGAAGGTGCGCGGCGAGACCGTCCGCTTTACCGTGAACGCGGATCGATCCGTGACGTTTCAGCGCGGCGAGCGGCTGTACGGCCCCTACACCGCCGCGGAGGATCCCACCGCCGTCCCCGCGGACTCCGCGCTTGCCGCGTACATGACGGGCGTGGAGCTTCGCCGCGGCGGCGAGGTTGTGTTCCGCGGCGGCGTGCTGGAAAACGGCGGCATGTATCTGCTCTACCGCGAGGACGGCGGCCTTGCGGACATCCGCGGCGTCGACGCGCCCGGCGATTACGCCGCGGACGAGAGCGGAAGCGTCGTCTCCGAAGAGCCGTCCGTCCTGACGCTGCTCACGCTCATAAGCGGCCCCGTGCTGCGGCACAAGGGGCAGTGGCCCGTGTGGCTCGGCGGCGTGCTGCTCTGCGTCATCACGGCGCTCACGGTGCTCTTCGCCGACGAGCTATTCCGCTGGCACCTGTCGTTCCGGATCCGGAACGCCGACCGGGCGGAGCCGTCCGACTGGGAGATCGCGGGGCGGTATCTCTCGTGGACCGCGCTGCCGCTGCTGGCGCTGGTAGTTTTTATTCTGGGACTGCGGTGATGTCTGTGCACGCAGGAGTCTGAACGGACAAAAGGGGCTGGAGCGCTTCGGCGCTCCAGCCCTTCTGTTTTTCCGCTTATTTGGTTTCGTGCTTTTTTCTGCCGATCACGGCCGCCGCGCAGAGGGCGGAGACGGTGAGGGCGATGACCCAGACGGTCACGCCGCGGTCGCCGGTGGGCTGCGCCGTGCCAGAATCCGCCGGGGTATCCGGGGTGTCCGGATTGGCGGGCTGGTCAGGCGTCGCCGGGGTGTTCGGCTGGATGGTGACATCGCTCATGTCATAGAGACTGGTCTGCCCATTGACGAAGCGGTAGTACGCCGCGAGGGCATAGTAGCCCTGCTCGGTGGCCATGCCGTCGAGCTCGCCGCTCGCGGTGTGGCGGAAGCCGCCGCCGTCCACATAGAAGCTCGCGAGCGCGTCGAGCGCGGTCATGCCGTTTTTCACGAAGCGGCTGTCGGTCGCCGGGTCGATGCCGAGCGCCGTCAGCGCGACGATGACCTGCGCGCAGGACTCGCTGTTCTCGCTGCCCCAGCTGACAAAGCCGCCGGTGGGCAGCTGCGCCGCCGAGAGGACATCCAGCGCCTTGTCGACCGCCGCGCGGACGTTCTCGTCCGTATCATAGTAGGGCGCGAGCGCCTGCATGGCCATGGCGGTCATGTCGGGGTCGGCCGTCGTGCCGGTGAGGGCCCAGCCGCCGTTTTCGAGCGCGGCGTCGAGGATGGTCTGCATCAGCTTCTCGCGCGTCACGTCGCCGGAGGTCGGGTAGTCGTGGCTGTCAAGCGCGATGAGCGCCCAGATGGGGCCGTTGATGCCCTGATTCTCGATGAACTCCATGCTGTCGAGCCCGCCGAGCAGGTTGTACCCGCCGACGTCGGTGACATCCTTGCCGATGGCGGTCAGGGCGAGGATGATGCGGGAGTTCTCGGTGGAGCGCGCGTAGTCGAGACGGCCGTTTTCGTCGATGTTGGCCTTGACGTAGTCGACGACCGCGTCATAGTAATCGCTCGGCACGTCGCGGCCGGAGCGGGCCAGGCCGATGGTCATCCACTCGCCGCCGATGGACCCAACGCCGGGCGTACCCAGACCGGAGATGTAGTCGCCGGTGGTCTTGTAGATGGTGTCGAGCTGCGCCATCTGGCTCTCGTGCCTGAGCTGGTTGAGCTTGGCGACGGCATTTTCGAGCGTCTCGGCGCGGTCGGCGCCCACAAGCTCCTTGTCCTCGTCGGAGAGAGCGTCATAGGCGGACTTGGCGGCGTCGATGGCGGCGGCGCTGTCGAGCGTCACGTCGCCGATGGCGTCGATCAGATCCGCGGCATTCTCAATGTCGCCCTTGAGGACGGTGATGGTCAGGTCGCTGATCTCCATCTTATAGAAATTTGCATAGACATCCAGCCACTCATAGCCGCCGCTTCTGTGGGTAACATCCAGATAGCCGCCGTGAATTCTGTAGGTGCCCGCCGGGGTGGTCTTGGGCACGGTAAAGGTGATGCTCTTGAGCGCCACCTCGGGGCCGACGGGGGTAGTGCCCTCGCCCTCCCAGGAGTCGCCGCCCTTGGACCACTTGGAGAAAATATACTCCGCACCGGGGATGTTGGTGGAGTAGTTCAGCAGGCAGTATTGCAGCTTATAGTCCTGCGCCAACTGCTCAATAGGCAGAGAGGGGACGGAAATGGTAAGCTTATCCCCGGCCTTGACCTGGCCGCCGTTCTCGGCCACGGTCTCATACTTGGGCTCCAGTTTGAAGTCGGGGTTGTTCTCCACTTGCAGCGTAATATCCGCCAGCATGCCGAAGCCATAGCGGGTGGAATCGGCGATGCCGCCGGTGTTGCCCTGATCGCCCTCGCTGTCGGGTTTAGAGCCGTAGCCCCGGCTATCGGAGCTGCCCTTGGTGAGGGTGATCGTGCCGGATTCCGTCAGATAGGCCGCAACGCGGGGCTGATAAGATACCTGTTTTTTCACACCATTTTCATCAGTACGGTAAATATCGTGCTGGTTGTCTGTATTTACTACGCTCTGCAGAGGCATATCCGTATAGAACACCGTCGTGGTCGCAGGGTTATAAATACGGAGGATCTTGTGGATATTGGTAGGCCGCCCGATGATCCAGATACCCGCCGTATCGCCGGTGCGCAGAGCCTCGCCGGGGCGGGAGATGTTCTCCTGCACATAGCGGGTGACCTTGCCCTTGAGGGAGTAGACCTGCGTGACGGTCTGTCCCTGGTAATCCGCCGTGACCTCGATGCCGTTGTAGCCGTCCTTGATGAGGATGGTCACATTGCCGCTTTCATCGGGGGTGTAGTCGGTCTTGACGGGGGTGCCGTCGGTGTTGTACTGGAGATAATTATAGACGCTGACCTTGGCGTTGGTGCCGCTTACCTTAAAGGTGAAAGGCGCGCCCTCCGTGCCGTAGTCGTAGGTCCAGTTGTCGTATTTGCTGGTGTTGCTCAGAGAGGTGAAGTTCGTCAGATTCTTGTTCAGATCCTGAATAGCCGTCTCCTCGGGGCTATTGACATGGACGGGGATCTCCGGGATCTGACCATAGAAATTGCCCGCCTTGTCCGTAAAGGTAACGGTGAAGGTGGTGGTGCCTGCCTTCTTGGGCACCAGGTAATACTTCATGGCCGGAGTATTGCCAAAGCTGCTCAGGCCGCCATCCTTATAGACGTCCTCCACTTCCTTGATCTCGAAGATGCTGTCGTCCTTGATGTCGAACTTCAGAATACCGGGCAGCGTATAGGGCAGACCCCTTTCAGTTGAGTAAGACGGATACAAAGAGGTTGGGCGATTCGTCCAGATCTCCCGGAACACGGCGGGATAATAGGTGTCCTCGTGGCCCAGGTCCAGATTATAGTGGTTGGCCGACATCATGAAGTCGTCGTAATATTCCGT
>USAC01000025.1 GCA_900552475.1 uncultured Eubacteriales bacterium
CTTGATGACCTGCTCGGGACGCTCGAGCATGGTGCGGTGGTCGCCCGTGATGTAGGGCTCGCACTCGGCGGCGTTGATGATGACGTAGTCCACCTTGCCAAGACCGGAAGAGATCTTCACATGGGTGGGGAACGTCGCGCCGCCCTGACCGACGATGCCGGCGTTCTTGACGATCTCGACGAGCTGCTCAGGCGTCAGGTTGTCGGGATCCTCCACGGGATGGATGTCTTCGCACACGGTGTTCTGGAAGTCGTTTTCGATCACCACGGACATCATCGTTCCGCCCATCGAGAAGGGACGGGGCTCCACTGCC
The DNA here is from genome assembly GCA_900552475.1 of uncultured Eubacteriales bacterium. Taxonomy (GTDB): domain Bacteria; phylum Bacillota; class Clostridia; order Oscillospirales; family Oscillospiraceae; genus Vescimonas. The sequence goes on from USAC01000025.1 coordinate 314, forward strand.
TTCACCGTACCAGAAACGCTGGCGTGGATGGGCGCGGAGACAAATCCGCCGGGTTCACCAATTCGCTGTCCAATTTTCACCTTGTCCCCCTTGGCCACGATGGGCTTGCAGGGAGCGCCGATGTGCATAGACATGGGAATGACCACCTCAGCCGGGGCTGCCAGCTGCTCGATGGCCTTTTCATTGGTCGCGGCCTTCATGTCATCGGGATGAACGCCGCCAAAGAAAGCTTGTGCCATTGTCTTCACCTCATCTTACTTTAGCTGGTGGCTGAGAAACCACCACATACTGCACTACAGTTTACAACAAAAATGTCCTGTTGTCCAGTCCTGCGGCGGAATTCGCAAGAATTTTTACTGAATTCGTGATGATTTTAACAAATTTTGCCTGTCCTCACTCCCCCTCTCCGCGCCGCGGCTGCGTCTTGTGTTTTTTCGCGCCGTGTGGTATAATCTCCTTAACTCTTATGGTAAAAATGCACCGGTTATCGCTTTTTCCTGAAAATGGCAAATTTTTTACCGGTAAAATCTCATGTCAACAAGAAAGGAATCCCCCTATGCCGGATCGTGCTTTGCTCAAACAGGAGGCCAAGGGCATCCTGCGGGGTGCCCGCGTCTCCCCGTATCTTTTTACGCTGGTGGTGCTCGTCATCAGCTTCGTCATCGGCCGCGTCTCCGATTATGTCCAGTGGGACACGGCCACGCGCGCCGCATATGAAGCCAGGCTGGGGATCGACCTGTCGTTTCTCCCCTTCTGCCACGCGCCGTTCCCGGGCGCCGTCACGCTGTTCGTCGCGATTCTCTGCTCACTGCTGTCGGTGATCCTCTCGGCGGGCGTGATTCTCTATCACCTCGGCATCCACCGCGGCGAGGCTCGCCCCATCGAGACGCTCTTCGACGGGTTTTTCTTCGCGGGGAAGATCATCCTGCTCTATATCGTGATGGCGATCTTCATCACGCTGTGGTCGATGCTGCTGTTCTTCCCCGGCATCATCGCGGCCTACCGCTACCGCTTCGCGATGTATAACCTCTGTGAAAACCCGGAGATGGGCGTCATGGAGGCGCTCAACATGAGCAAGGCGCAGACCTACGGCTTCAAGGCACAGCTCTTCCTGCTGGATCTGAGCTTCCTCGGCTGGGAGATTCTCTGCGGTCTGACGCTGGGCATCCTCAACATCTGGATTTCCCCCTATATCGCCCAGACGAACATCGGCTTTTTTCAGGAGATCAAGCAGATCAAGGGCATCGGCTATTTCCCCGGCCAGCAGCCCCCGACCGACAGCTTCTCCTCCCCCGAATTTTAAAGGAACCCTGTCTCACAGAGTTCGCAGCTCAAAGCCGCGAATAAAATGAAATCCGTTTTTTCGCGGCGGCGTGTGTCAAATTTTGGCCATTCCCGGCCAAAATTTGGCACGGAGCGCAGCGAAAGAACACGCGCAAGCGGCTGTGCCGCTTGCGCGTGTTCTCAACAAAAAGAGAGGAGAGCACCGCTCTCCTCTCTTTTTGCTGACGTATTATTCGCCCATCGGCGCGCCGCACTCGGGGCAGAACTTGCTGTCGGACTTCACGCCACAGACGGGGCAGGTCTTCTCGGTCTCGGCCATGGGCTCGACCTCGATGACGTCCTCGGGCGCATCCTCCTTCTTGGGCTTGGAGGCCTCCAACTCAGCGATCTTCTCCTTGGAGGCCAAAACGGCCGCCACGACGTCCTTCACGGCATCGGGAATCTCACCCTCGTATTCGGAGACAAACCACTCACCAATGGCGCGATAGTTCTTCTCCATCTCGCGCTGCTCAGTGGAAATTGCCATGCTGATCTTGGCGCTGTCAGCGGCAGCCCTGGCCTTCTCGCTGGCGGTATCCGCCAGATCGCGAGCCTTCTCCACGGCCACACCGGCATAAGCCTGGGCCTTCTTGCTCAGTTCATCAAAAAATGCCATGTTTATTTATCTCCTTTCAAGAAATCCTGTTATTTTAAATTGGTCTACTATGGGCTTTTATCATTATACCCGATTTCTCCGCCGATTGCAAGGGTTTTAATGCTCGATCCAGTCCGCCGCACGGGAGACGGCGCGCTTCCACAGGCGGTAATCCTGGTCACAGTCGGCCTGCGTGCGATGAGGCGTGAAGATCCGGTCACTGCGGCGCAGCGCGCGCACCTCATCGAGCCCGCTCCACAGCCCGCAGCTCAGCCCCGCGAGCGCCGCCGCGCCGAAGGCGGTCGTCTCGACCATGGCGGGCCGGTCGACGGGAATCTGCAGGAGGTCGGCCTGCATCTGCATGAGCAGATCCGAGACGCTCGCGCCGCCGTCGGCGCGCAGCGCCGTGATGTCGCACCCGGCGTCCTGCCGCATGGCGAGCATCAGATCCGTGACCTGATAGGCGATGCACGCGAGCACGGCGCGGGCGATATGTGCGCGGTTCGTGCCGCGGGTGATGCCGAGAATCGCGCCGCGGGCGTACATGTCCCAATACGGCGCGCCCAGCCCCGTGAAGGCCGGGACGACCACGACGCCGCCCGTGTCCGGCACCCCGGCCGCGAGGTCGTTGATGGCCGGGGCGGACGGGATCAGCCCCATCTCGTCGCGCAGCCACTGGATCGTGCTGCCGCCGTTGAAGACGCTGCCCTCGAGGGCGTAGGTCGTCTCGCCGCCGATGCGCCACGCGACGGACGTCACCAGCCCCGCACGGCTGCGCACGGCCCTCTGCCCGACGTTCATCAGGGTGAAGCAGCCCGTGCCGTAGGTATTCTTCGCCTCGCCGGGGCGGAAGCAGCCCTGCCCGAAGAGGGCGGCCTGCTGGTCGCCCGCCGCGCCGCAGACCGGGACGCCCGCGAGCTTTTCAAGCCCCGGGATGCCGGGCTTCACGCAGCCGTAGATCTCGCTGTTTGACACCGGGCGCGGCAGGATCTGCATCGGCACGCCGAGGATACCGCACAGCTCCTCGTCCCAGCAGAGCCGGTGGATGTCGAAGAGCATCGTGCGCGAGGCGTTGGAGCAGTCCGTGACGTGCTCGCCCGTGAGCTGCCAGATCAGCCACGACTCGACCGTTCCGAACAGCAGCTCCCCGCGCTCGGCGCGCTCGCGCGCACCGGGGACGTGGTCGAGGATCCAGCGGATCTTCGTCCCGGAGAAATACGCGTCGATCAGCAGACCGGTCGACGACTCGATCCGTTCGTCGAGCCCCGCGTGCTTGAGCGTCTCGCACAGCTCCGCCGTGCGGCGGCACTGCCAGACGATGGCGTTATAGACCGGCTCGCCGGTGCGGCGGTCTCAGAGGATCGTCGTCTCGCGCTGGTTTGTGACGCCGATGCCCGCGATCTCCCCCGCCGGGATCGCGGCGATGGCCTCCGCCGCGGCGCGGCGTTCGCTGTCCCAGATCTCCATCGGGTCGTGCTCAACCCAACCGGCCTGCGGATAGATCTGCTCAAACGGGTGCTGCGCCTGTCCGGCGATGCCGCCCGCGCGGTCGAACACAATCGCGCGCGAGCTGGTCGTCCCCTGATCGAGCGCCAGAATGTAGTTTCCCATCACAGTCGCCTCTTTCCTTCTGCATAAAAATATGCTATAATGTCTATGTTTTCCACGACATTATAGCACAGAGAGGACGGTTTTTCCATGATAAATATCGAAGAGTTCACGTTTCTCTCCTCGGACGGGCAGACGCGGCTGCACGCGATGCTCTGGCTGCCGGAGGGCGAAATCCGCGGAATTCTCCAGATTGCGCACGGCGTGGCTGAGCACGTCGCGCGCTACGACGGCTTCGCGCGCTATCTCTGCGCCCGCGGCATCGCCGTCGCCGGGCACGACCACCTCGGCCACGGCAAATCCCTCCCCGACGGCGCCACGCCCGTCTATTTCGGCGCGCAGGACGGCTGGCAGCACGCCGTCGACGACATCCACGCGCTCCACCAGCGGCTGCAGGAGGAGTTTCCGAACATGCCGCTTTGCATTATGGGGCACAGCATGGGGTCGTTTCTGACGCGCTCGTACCTCATCCGCTATCCCGGCACGGTGCGCGCCGCCGTCATCATGGGCACGGGCTGGCAGCCCGCGCCGGTCATCGCCGCAGGGCGCACGCTCGCAAAGCTCATCGCCCGCCGCGAGGGCGCGGACGCGACGAGCGACCTCGTCACAAAGCTCGCCTTCGGCGGCTACAACAAGGCTTTCGCCCCGAACCGGACGGACTTCGACTGGCTCTCCGCCGATGAGGGAAACGTCGACCGCTACATCGCCGACCCCATGTGCGGCGCGGACGCGACGGTCGGACTGTTTCTCGACATGCTCGGCGGCATCTCCTTCAACCAGAAGATCACGAACCTGCGCAAAATGGATCACGAACTCCCGGTGCTGTTCGTCTCCGGCGACAAGGACCCCGTCGGCCAGATGGGCAAGGGCGTGCAGCACTCGTTCGAGGCGTTCCTCGCCGCCGGGGTGAAGGATGTCTCCATCCGTCTCTACTCCGGCCTGCGCCACGAGATTCTGAACGAGACCGCGCAGCAGGAGACGATCTACAAGGACATTGGGGATTGGCTCGATACAAAAATTTAAAAAAATTGGGAGAGGATACATCCTCTCCCAATTTTTTATTCGTCTTTCGGCTCGCTGTCGGAGGGCTTTTCCTCCTCCGGCTTGTCCGCGGACTGACTCTCCGGACCGTCCTTCTGCTCGAAGTCGGGCATGGGGATCGGCTTGGAGACGATGTTGATGTGCTTGGCCGGGGCCTCGATCACGTCGGGCGTCGAGGGGCGGAAGAGCTTCTGCGGGGCGTCCTCGCGGGTCGCGCCGTAGTTGTCCACCGTCTCGGGGTCGCGCCCCTCGAGGATGGCCATCATCTCCTGCCCGGTGATCGTCTCCTTTTCGATCAGATAGGCGGCGATTTTGTCGAGCATCTCGCGGTTGTCCATGAGGATCTTCTTCGCGTCCTCGTGGCACTGGCGGATGATCTGGATGGTCGCGCGGTCGGCCGCAGCGTACGTCTCCTGCGCGCAGTTCATGGAGTAGCCGCCGTCGAGGTACTGGTTCTGGATCGAGCCGAGCGCCATCATGTCGAACTCATCGCACATGCCGAAGCGGGCGACGAGGTTGCGCGCGAGCTCCGTGGCGCGCTCGATGTCGTTGGCCGCGCCGGAGGTCATGGTGTTGCAGACGACCTCCTCGCTCGAGCGGCCCGCGAGCAGCGTGCGGATCTCGGTGAGGATATCCTCCTTCGACATGAGGAACTTCTCCTCCTCCGGCAGGTGCAGCGTGTAGCCGAGAGCGCCCTGCGTATGCGGGACAATCGTGATCTTGGAGACAGGCTGGGCATTTTTCTGCTTCGCGGCGACGAGCGCATGGCCGACCTCGTGGTAGGCGATGATGCGCTTTTCCTCCTGCGTGATGACGGTGCCCTTCTTCTCGGAACCGGCGATAACCGTCTCGAACGCGGCGAGCAGGTCGTTCTGGTTCACGGCCTGGCGGCCCTTGCGCACGGCGCGCAGCGCCGCCTCGTTGACGAGGTTCGCCAGATCCGCACCGACGCAGCCCGCCGTGGCCTGCGCAATCTTTTCGAGGTTCACATCCTCGGCGAGGTGGATGCTGCGGGTGTGTACCTGCAGCGTCGCAAGTCTGCCCGCGAGGTTCGGACGGTCGACGGTGATGCGCCGGTCAAAGCGGCCGGGGCGCAGCAGCGCCTTGTCGAGTACCTCGGGACGGTTCGTGGCCGCGAGGACGATGATACCCTTGCCGGGGTCGAAGCCGTCCATCTCCGCGAGGAGCTGGTTGAGCGTCTGCTCACGCTCGTCGTTGCCGCCGCCGAAGCGGCTGTCGCGCGTCTTGCCGATGGCATCGATCTCGTCGATGAAGATGATGCAGGGCGCGACCTTCGCGGCCTCCTTGAACAGATCGCGCACGCGGCTCGCGCCGACGCCGACGAACATCTCCACAAAGCCCGAGCCGCTGATGGAGAAGAACGGGACGCCCGCCTCACCGGCCACGGCCTTGGCCAGCAGCGTCTTGCCGGTACCGGGCGAGCCGACGAGCAGCGCGCCCTTCGGCAGCTTCGCGCCGATGGCGGTGTAGCGTCCGGGGTTGTGCAGGAAGTCGATGATCTCCTCGAGCGACTCCTTCGCCTCGTCCTGACCGGCGACGTCCTTGAACGTGACGCCGGTGGACTTCTCCATATAGACCTTGGCGTTGGATTTGCCGACGTTGCCGATGCCGCCGAGTCCGCCGCCGCCGTTTTTGGCGAGCATGCGCAAGACGAGCATGAACAGGCCGACCATCAGGATCGTCGGCAGGATATAGGCGATCATGAACTCGAGGATCGGGCTCATCTGCGCCTGATAGGGGCTGGTATACTCGACCCCGTGCTCATCGAGCAGCGCCAGCAGGTTCGCGTTCGTCAGCTCCGTGGTATAGAGCGTGAGCCCTTTCTCGTCGGACTGGGTATAGCTCTTGCCGTCCTTGTCGGTGAAGGTATAGCCGTCGACGGGCGTGGCATAGATCGTTTTGTCCTTGAATTCGATGGACTTGACCTCGTCGGCCTTGACCATCTCGATGAGCTGGCTGTACTTGATCTCGTGGCTGGTGGTCTTGTTGGCGGCGTTGCCGGTATAGGCGTTGATATACTGGAACACCACGACCAGAACCAGCGCCCACAGGATCAGCGAGGCCACTCCCCGCATCCGGCCGCGGTTGTTCTTGTCGTTTTTCTTGTTCTGATTGGGATCCATATTTATCTCCTTCCACCACAGATGGGGATGCACATTGAATAAATGGGAGTATATCATAAATCCGCCTTTGTCACAAGGTTGACCGCGGCGGGTTTTCTGTAAAATTTCTATGAATGGCGCTTTATTCTGTCGATCGGGTATGGTATACTGTTAAAATAAGAAAATTTATTTCCAAGTCGAGGATCATTATGAAAGAGTTTGATAAGCAGCGCCCCGTGCAGGAGGCCGTCAGCGACGGCGTCATCGAGGGACGCAACGCGGTGATCGAGGCGCTGCGCGCCGGGACCGCCATCGACAAGATCTATCTGGCCAAGGGCGAGACGGACAAGACGCTCGGTCACATCGCCTCGCGCGCACGGGACGCGGGCGTCGTGGTCGTCGAGTGCGACCGCCGCAAGCTTGACGCCATGTCCCGCACGCACGCGCATCAGGGCGTGATCGCCCTCGCGGCGCTGCGCGAATATGTGAGCGTACAGAGCCTGCTCGACGGCGCGCGCGAAAAGGGCGAGCAGCCGCTGCTCGTCGTGTGCGACGAGATCTCCGACCCGCACAATCTCGGCGCCATCCTCCGCACGGCGGAGTGCGCCGGGGCGCACGGCGTCATCATCCCCAAGCGCCGCTCGGCGGGGCTGACGGCCATCGTCGGCAAGACCTCCGCCGGAGCGGTGAGCTATATGCCCGTGGCGCGGGTGGCGAACCTCCCCGCCGCGCTCAAGGAGCTGAAAAAGCAGGGCGTCTGGATCTACGGGACGGCGGCGGAGGGCACGACTCCGCTCTACGGCGCGGATCTGCGCGGCCCGGCAGCCATCGTGATCGGCTCGGAGGGCAGCGGCATGGGCCGCCTTGTGCGCGAGACGTGCGATTTTCTGGTAAGCATCCCGATGAAGGGGCGCATCTCGTCGCTGAACGCCTCGGCGGCGGCCGCGATCCTGCTGTATGAGGCGGTGCGCCAGAGACAGGAGCGGGCGGACTGACGGAGAGACCATGAGCAGACTGAGCGATGAAGAGAAGCTGAGCGAAACGGCGCAGCTTCTGCAGGGCGTGGAGCCTACGGAGGAATATTCGCTGGAGGACATCCTGGCCGAATTCGGACAGGGTGCGGCGGAGCCTGCCCCGGAACCGGCGCCCAAACCGGAGCCCACTCCCGCACCCGAACCGGAGCCCGACATCCCACCGGAGCCGGATCCCGCTAATCCCCCCGAACCGCAGCCTCCTGCGGAGGAGGAGCCGGAGCCGCCCGCCAAGCCCGAACCGCCGGAGCCGGAAGAAGCCCCGGAGGAGGAACCGGAAGAACAGCCGGAGGAAGCCCCGGAGGAGGAACCGCCGAAAATCTCCATCGAGCAGGTGATGAGCGAGACTGTCTCCGCCGTGCTCGAGGAGACGGACGACGAAATACTGGAGGAGCGCGAGCCGCTGCGCGAGCGCGCCGAGCGGCTGGTGCTCAGCGCGGCGGAGCGGCTGCGGGCGCTGCGCGAGCGGCGGAAAAAATCCGGCGGCGCGTGGGAGCAGCCCGAGCGCGAGGAGCCGCTCGAGCCGGAGCCGGACATGGACACGGCCGCCCGCGAGGAAAAGCAGCGCTGCCGGCGTCTGCGCAAGGACCTGCTGCACCTCTCCATCCCGACGGCGCTGCTGATCGTCCTCTCCGTCTGCGACGGGCTGGGCTTCGTCCCCGCCGTGTGGCAGGAGCTGGACGTGCTGCGCGGGGCCGTGATGGGCGCGGGGCTGCTCGTGAGCATCCTGCTCGCGCGCCCGGTCTGGCTGGAAGCGCTTGAGAAGCTGCGCGCGCGGCACATCGGCTGCGAAGCGGCCTGCGCGGTCGTGTGCGCGGTGTGTCTGGCGCACTGTGTGTTCGCCTCAATCGCCGGCGGGCCGCTGCCGTACGCGGCCTGCGCGTCGGCGCTGCTGTGGGCGAGCGAATACGGCCTGCTGCTCATGAGCGAGTCGCGGTGGGAAAGCTTCCGACTGGCCGACCTCGGCGGCGCGCCGCCCTATGTCGTCTCGGTGACGGCGGCGGGCGCGTGCAAGCAGCGCGGCAGTCTAGACGGCTTATAACCCACGCCCGTGCCCCAAAGACCGGACGAGCGCTGGCAGGTCATCCTGACGCCGCTGCTGCTCACGGCGGCGACGGTGCTCACCGGCGTGGTGTGCGTCGGCGGCGGCAAAATGAACCAGGTGCTCTGGGTCTGGTCGGCGATTCTGTCGGCGACGGTGCCGCTGTCGCTGCCGCTGACGGGGGCGCTGCCCCTGCGGCGGCTGAGCCGCCACCTTGCGCGCAGCGGCAGCGCCGCAGCGGGCTATCAGGGCGCGCGGGCGGTCAGCACGTCGAAGCGCATGGTGCTGACGGACTCCGACCTCTTCCCGCCGGGAACGGTCGAGCTCAACGGCCTGAAAATCTACGGCGAGGAGATCGGCAAGGTCGTCTCCTACGCCGCGACGCTCGCAAGCGCCGCGCAGAGCCCCCTCTCCCCCATCTTTGAGCAGTTGCTCGCCGCCGAGAGCGGCGTGCGCCAGCCGCTGGAGGATCTGCAGTTTTATGAGGAGGGCGGCTTCGGCGGCACCATCCACGGCGAGACGGTCATGATGGGCAGCGCCTATTTCATGAAGCAGTCCAAGGTGACGCTCCCGCGCGATCTGAAGCTGAAAACGGGGGTATTCCTCTCCGTGGACGGGCAGCTCATCGCGATCTTCGCCATCAAGTATCAGGCGAGCCGCAACGTCGACTGGGCGCTGCGCGCCGTGCGGCGCAACCGGATCCAGCCGGTGCTCGCCGTGCGCGAGGGAAACGTCACGCCGGGGCTTCTGAAGCGGAAGTTCAGCTTCGACGTCAAACCCGTGTACCCGGACGTGTCAACACGGTTGGCGCTCTCGGAGCTGACGGAGCAGCGCGGCGAGCCGAACGCCGTGATCTACCGCGAGGGGCTGATGCCGTTCGCGGAGACGGTCATCGGCAGCCGCCGGCTCCTGCGCGCCGTCCGCGCGGGGACGATCCTCGCCTATTTCGGCGCGCTCGCGGGGCTGCTGCTGAGCTACTATCTGACGGGGCTGGGCAGCACGGATTTACTGCACCCGATGCAGATGCTGGGGTATCTCGCCCTGTGGCTCGTGCCGCCGGTACTGCTGAGTGGGCTCGTGAAACTCTACTAAGAAAGACGCGGAGGATGAAATCCTCCGCGTCTTTCTTAGTAGAAGGGGTTTCGCTCCGAACCGCGCATTTTTGCGCGCTGTGCGCGCAAAAATACACTCTCTCCGCGCAGGGTGTTTTTTGCGACGTACACGCCGCCGCGAAAAACGGATTTCATTTTATTCGCGGCCTGCGAGCCGTGAACTCTGCGAGGCTTATAAACAACGGGAGGATAAATCCTCCCGGTTGTTTATGTTGTCTATTATACGATTTGTATTTGGTTAGTCGATGACTCTGTAGTCACCGCGGGCGGCGCGGGCCAGGCGGTCGGCCTTTTCGCGGCTCAGCTCCTCCTGCAGCGCGCCGATGATCTGGTTCGAGACAAGAAAGCCCTTCGGCGTCAGACGCCAGCTGCCGTCATCGTTCTGACAAGCAAGGCCGTGCGCGGCGTACTGGTGCAGGAGTTTTGCCAGCGGGTTAAAGCGCTCGCGGAAGGCGTTTTCAAACTCGCGCGGGTCGGCGCCGCGCGCCAGCCGCAGCCGCAGCATGATGTACTCCATGTCGCGCTCCCTCCGGGAGATCGTCTCCCGCTCGGAGAGCACCAGCTCCCCCGCGATATAGCGGTCGATGTCGCGCAGGTACCCGTAGCGCACGTCGCCGAAGTCGGAGTGCGCGCCGGGGCCGAAGCCTGCGTACTCCTGCAGCAGCCAGTATTTCAGATTGTGCTTCGAGGCAAAGCCGGGCTTGGCGAAATTGGAGATCTCATACTGCTCGTACCCGTGCTCCTTGAGGAAGGCGACGGTGTAGAGATACATGTCCGCCTGCGCGTCGTCGTCCGGGAACGTCAGCTCCCCCTGCCGCGCAAAAAGCGGCGTCCCCGGCTCGAGCTTGAGCCCGTAGCACGAGAGGTGCTCCGGCTGGAGGTCGACCGCGTCCTGCAGCGTCTTTTCCCACTGGGCCATCGTCTGGCCGGGCAGGCCGTAGATGAGGTCGAGACTGAGGTTTTTGATCTTCGCGCGGCGGGCGGCGGCCACGGCCTCCTGCACCTGCGCGAAGGTATGGACGCGCCCAATCGCCTGCAGCAGCGCGTCGTCCGTCGACTGTACGCCGAGCGAGAGCCGGTTCACGCCCGCGCGGCGCAGGGCGCGCAGCGCCTTCCAGTCGCACGCGCTGTCGGGGTTGGCCTCCACCGTGATCTCCGGCTCCTTTGCGAGCCGGTAGTGCTTCTTCACCGTCTTGAGCAGCTCCGTCAGCCGCTTCACGCCGAGGTAGCTCGGCGTGCCGCCGCCGAAATAGACGGTGTCGACGATGTGACAGTCCGCCTGCGGCGCGACCTCGACGAGGTGGCGCTGCAGCGCGGCGGTATAGGCGTCCATCTTCTCCTCGCTGCGCGCGAGCGAATAGAAGTCGCAATAGGCGCACTTCGCCTTACAGAACGGAATGTGGAGATACAGCCCGAGCGGGTGATCCCTCCTGATGTTCTTTTTTCCCATGTTCAGCCCTCCTGCTTCGCCGGGAGAATGGTCACGGCCTCATACGGACAGTTGACCCTGCAGGAGCGGCAGCCGATGCACCGCTCCGCGTCCACACGGTAGATCCCGTCGGGCTGCTGCTCGATACATTCCATGATGCAGAACATCGAACAGTACCCGCAGCCCGTGCAGCGGTCCGGGTCGATCAGCGCCTTCTGTCGTGTCTTCCGCCCAAAGGGATGCGCGCCGTCTGTCATAGGATCACCTGCTTTCCGGTTATTGGTTCTTCGATTATAGCGTTTTTCCTGCCGCTTGGCAAGGCGGCGGCATATTTTTCATCCGCCGGGGCAGACTACGACCGGAAAGGACGTGATGCGCCGTGAACATGACCCCGCAGGAATATCAGAATTATGTGCGCCGCATGCAGAAAAAATCCCCTCTCGGCAAGGACATGGCCCTCGCCTTCCTCATCGGCGGGCTGATCTGCGCCGCCGGTCAGGGGATTCTGAACGGCTGGCTGGCGGCGGGACTGCGCGAGGAGGACGCCGCTGCGGCCACGTCGATAAGCCTTGTGTTCCTCTCGGCGCTGCTCACGGCGCTGAACCTCTACAATAAGCTCGCGCGCTTCGGCGGCGCGGGCACGCTCGTACCAATCACGGGCTTTGCAAACGCCGTCGTCTCCCCCGCCATCGACTTCCGCGCCGAGGGAATCGTCACCGGCACGGCGGCGAAGATGTTCGTCATCGCCGGGCCCGTCATCGTCTTCGGCACCGCCGCCAGCGCGCTGTATGGACTGATCCTCTGGCTGGTCGGGTAAAAAGGTGAAGCCTTTTTACCCGAGGGGATTTCGCTCCGCTCTGCGCCTCGGCTGGCCTTTGGCCAGCCTGCGACGCTCGCTCCGCGCAGAGTGTTTTTTTGCGGCATACACGCCGCCGCAAGAAACGGATTTCATTTTATTCGCGGCCTGCGAACCGCGAACTCTGTGAGACTTATAAATAAAAGGCTTGCCCGCGGGCAAGCCTTTTATTTCGCATGATATGCGGCATGATGTTCGTTTTATTCTTCCGCCGTCAGGCCTGTGGCGCGCTCGAAGGCGGGCAGCTCGTAGCACGGGAAGTATATCCCCCAGCGCTCGCCGGCGCGGTCGAGTTCGAGGATGTAATAGGGCTTGCAGTAGATGAGGCCGTTGTCGCCCTCGCTGAGCTTATAGGCCTTATAGCGCCCCTGATTGCACGGCTCCTCCTTGTTCCAGCTCTCCAGGCGGATCCGCTTATTGACCCTCCGGATGCCACGCAGCGAGACGCGCGGGAAGGTGTACTTCCCGTCCAGATTGGCCAGATACAGGTTCTCATCGTCGAAAAACAGCCGGAAAATCGGGTTAAAATGCGTGTTCATCTGCATGGTCTTTTCGCAGACCTTGCACTCCCCGCCCTTCTCCTTATAGAAAAAGGTCAGCACGTCCACCTCCTGCGCGTCGGGCGGCACGTCCAGCTCGTCAAAAATTGCGGACATGGAGTTCTCCGTCCGTGCAAACACGCGCTCGCTCTCCTCCGTCTCCAGCACCTGCTTGCTCTTTCTGCGGCCGAGAACGCGCAGCGCCGCCCAGACGAGCAGGCACACGCCAAACGCCCAGAACACCCCCGGCGCGTTGCGGTACGCCAGACGCAGCTGCGCCGTGGGATGGTCTGCCTTCAGCACCGCCCTCAGGATACCGCACAGCGTGATCAGCCACCCCATACTGCAGACGTACTCCACCACGCGCAAGGGCTTGGCGAGCTGGCTTTTCTCCATCGTCTCGTTCATGCGGCCGAGCATCTCCTCATGGCGTCTGCGCAGCGCGTCGGACGGCTCCTGCGTGAGAAATTCCCGTCCGTTCGGTTCGGTGTTGTGTTTGTTTTCCGTCAGATCCGTCGCAAAAACAGGTTTCATGACAGAATCCCCCTCTCTTCTCTTTTCCCCATCGTACCATGCGCCCGCCACGTTGTAAACCCTTTTATCGCTTCCGCGCACTTTTGACCACTTTTGCGCGGGGGTGGCTGTTAACATAACGGTGTGGAAAACTCTGTGGATAATGTGCATAACCTTTGCCGCGCGGGCTGTCGAGCGCTGTGGACAAGCGGTATTTTTTATGGAAACCGGCGTACTTTTCCGCGAAAAAGGAATGTTCCATCCGCCCGCGGCGGGCGGGACTTGTCAGAATCCGAAAAATGCGATACAATAATAAATTGCGAAAAAACGCGGCAAATGCCGACGGAGGAATATATGCCTAAGAAAAAAGTTTACGACAACGACAGTATCTCCAGTCTGAAGGGCGCGGATCGGGTGCGCAAGCGCCCCGGCGTCATCTTCGGCTCCGACGGGCTGGAGGGCTGCGAGCACGCGGTGTTTGAGATTCTCTCGAACGCCATCGACGAGGCGCGCGCGGGCTTCGGACGGCTCATCACCGTCACCCGCTTCGCCGACCACTCCATCGAGGTCGAGGACAATGGCCGCGGCTGTCCGGTGGACTGGAACGAAAAAGAGGGCCGCTACAACTGGGAGCTCGTGTTCTGCGAGCTGTACGCGGGCGGCAAATACGACAACGAGTCGAGCGAGAACTATGAATTCTCGCTCGGTCTGAACGGTCTCGGCTCCTGCGCGACGCAGTACGCCTCGCGCTACATGGACGTGACCGTCTGGCGCGAGGGCAAGGAGTATAGCCTGCACTTCGAGCGCGGCGAGATTGTCGGACAGATGAGCGTGCGCGAGCAGAGCGGCAAGAAGCGCACCGGCACGCGCATCCGCTGGCTGCCGGATCTGGAGGTGTTCACCGACATCGACATCCCGGTCGACTACTTCCGCGACACGCTCAAGCGGCAGGCCGTGGTGAACGCGGGCGTGACGTTCCGCCTGCGCAATCAGGCAAACGGGAAGCTCGAGCCCGAGGACTTCGTCTATGAGCACGGCATCGCCGACTATATCCGCGAGCTGGCCGGGGACGACGCGCTCACCGAGCCCGTCTGCTGGGAGGCCGAGCGCCGCGGACGTGACCGCGCCGACAAGCCCGAGTACAAGGTCAAGCTCAACATCGCCTGCTGCTTTTCCAACCGCGTCCACCTTGTCGAGCACTATCACAACTCGAGCTTCCTCGAGTACGGCGGCGCACCGGAAAAGGCGACACGTCTGGCGTTCGTCGCGGCGATCGACAAATACCTGCGCGAGAACAATAAGTACACCAAGGGTGAGAGCAAGATCACCTTTCCCGACGTGCAGGACTGTCTCATCCTCGTGAGCAACAACTTCTCGACGCAGACGAGCTATGAAAACCAGACGAAAAAGGCCATCAACAACAAGTTCGTGCAGGACGCGATGAGCGAGTTCCTGCGCGAGCAGCTACAGGTCTACTTCATCGAGAACCACGACGCGGCGGAGAAAATCGCCGCGCAGGTGCTCATCAACAAACGCAGCCGCGAGACGGCGGAAAAGACGCGCATCAACCAGAAAAAGAAGCTCACGGAGAAGATCGACATCGCCAACCGCGTGCAGAAGTTCGTCGACTGCCGCACGAAGGACGTCAGCCGCCGCGAGATCTATATCGTGGAGGGCGACTCCGCCCTCGGCGCGTGCAAGCAGTCGCGCGACGCGGAGTTTCAGGGGCTGATGCCCGTGCGCGGCAAGATCCTGAACTGTCTGAAGGCCGACTATCCGCGCATCTTCAAAAGCGAGATCATCACCGACCTCATGAAGGTGCTCGGCTGCGGCGTGGAGGTGCAGAGCCGCGCCGTGAAGGACCTCAACCAGTTTGACATCAACAACCTCCGCTGGAGCAAGGTCGTCATCTGCACCGATGGCGACGTCGACGGCTTCCAGATCCGGACGCTGATCCTGACGATGCTCTACCGCCTGTGCCCGACGCTCATCCGCGAGGGGTACGTCTACATCGCGGAGACGCCGCTGTTCGAGATCACCTGTAAGGATAAGACGTGGTTCGCCTACTCCGAGCGCGAGAAGGCGGACATTCTCAAGGAGCTGGAGGGCAAGAAGGTCAGCATCCAGCGCTCGAAGGGTCTCGGTGAGAACGACCCGGAGATGATGTGGCTGACGACGATGAACCCGGAGACGCGGCGGCTGGTGAAGGTCATGCCCGCAGACGTCGAGGAGACGGCGCGCGTGTTTGACCTTCTCCTCGGCGACAACCTCGCCGGGCGGAAGGACTACATCGCCGAAAACGGGTATAAGTATATGGATATGATTGATGTGAGCTGAGGTGCGGCTCCGTTTTGCGCCGTACCCCGGTGGGTGAAGCGGCCTTTGATGCCTCCGGCGGCACACTTTTTGCCAACAGCGGCAAAAAGTGTGCAAAAAACGCCGCTTAAACCTGCGGTTTAAGAATCCCTTAGCGCGCCCCGCACGTTTCAGGTTGTTAGGGTGCGTACCACACGGTTGATGGATTTTGCAGGGGGCATGAAATGTAGGATCGTCTCTGCGCCCGCGCCGCTGCCGCTGACCGCTCCAAATGCAGGGGTCTATGCGCCGAATGTGGCGGGCCACACAGGACCAGCCGCGTTCAACCGAGGTACTCCTTCCAACCGCCGTAGGGGCCGATGCCCACATCGGCCCGCCGTTCGGTCGGGATGCTTCTTCCGACCTGCGCAGGGGGCGGCGTCCCCGACGCCCCGTGATAGATGCAAATGCTCCTACATTTCAAAATATGAACGGCAGCGGCGCACAATGGCAGACAATACTGCATTTAGGCCACGTCCTACCGAAAATCCCGCGAATCGACCGGAATTGAAATAAAAATCCCCCCGATCTACCGACAACAGAAAGGACATTGTTCCTATGGCAAAGAAAAAAACAGAAGAACGCACCGTCCATCGGACGGCGGATCCGAATGTGATGGGTCTGCGCGGCACGGTGGTCGATCAGGCAATCACCGAGACGCTCGACGCGAACTACATGCCCTATGCTATGAGCGTCATCGTCTCGCGCGCCATCCCCGAAATCGACGGCTTCAAGCCGTCGCACCGCAAGCTGCTCTACACGATGTATAAAATGGGCCTGCTCACGGGCGGGCGCACGAAGTCGGCGAACATCGTCGGGCAGACAATGCGCCTCAACCCCCATGGCGACGCCGCCATCTATGAGACGATGGTGCGTCTGGCCAAGGGAAACGAGTCGCTGCTGCACCCGTTCGTCGACAGCAAGGGCAACTTCGGCAAGGTCTACTCCCGCGACATGGCCTATGCCGCGAGCCGATACACCGAGGCCAAGCTCGCCCCCATCTGCGCCGAGCTCTTCCGCGACCTCGACTGCGACGCGGTCGACTTCGTGGACAACTACGACGGCACGATGAAAGAGCCCGCCCTCCTGCCGACGACGTTCCCGAACGTGCTCGTCTCGGCCAACCAGGGCATCGCCGTCGGCATGGCGAGCCAGATCTGCGGCTTCAACCTCGCCGAGGTCTGCGACACGACGATCGCCTATCTGAAAAATCCCGATCACGACATCGCCTCCACCCTGCTTGCGCCGGACTTTCCCACCGGCGGGCAGATCATCTGCGACGAGGACGAGCTGCGCCGGATCTACGCGACGGGGCGCGGCGGCCTGAAGGTCCGCGCGCGCTGGCGCTACGATAAAAAGGAAAACGTCATCGAGGTCTACGAGATTCCCTACTCCACCTCCATCGAGGTCATTCTCGACAAGGTCGCCGAGCTCGTCAAGGCCGGCAAGGTCAAGGAGATCAGCGACATGCGCGACGAGACGGATCTGTCCGGCCTGAAGCTCGCCATCGACCTCAAGCGCGGCGTCGACCCCGAAAAGCTCATGCAGAAGCTCTTCAAGCTCACCCCCCTGCAGGACACGGCGAGCTGCAACTTCAACATCCTCATCGGCGGTATGCCGCGCGTGATGGGCGTGGGCGAGATTCTGCAGGAGTGGACGGCTTGGCGCACGGAGTGCGTCAAGCGCCGCGTGTTCTATATCCTCAGCCGCAAGAAGGAGAAGCTGCACCTGCTGCTCGGCCTGAAGCGGATCCTGCTCGACATCGACAAGGCCATCGCCATCATCCGCGAGACGGAGGAGGAGGCCGAGGTCATCCCCAACCTGATGATCGGCTTCGGCATCGACGAAAAGCAGGCCGAATACGTCGCCGAGATCAAGCTGCGCAACATCAATAAGGAGTATATCCTCAAGCGCGTGCAGGAGACACAGTCCCTCGCCGACGAGATCGATGACCTTGAGGACACGCTGGCAAAGCCCGCGCGCGTCCGCAGGATCATCATCTCGGAGCTCGAGACCGTCCGCAAGAAGTACGGTCAGCCGCGCAAGACCGAGATTCTCTACGGCCACGAGGTCGAGGAGTACCGCGAGGAGGAGCAGGTCGAGGACTACCCCGTGACGCTGTTCCTCTCCCGTGAGGGGTACTTCAAGAAGATCACGCCCCAGTCGCTGCGCATGTCCGGCGAGCAGAAGTACAAGGAGGGCGACGGCCCCATGCAGCAGATTGAGACGACGAACGCCGCCGAGCTTATGTTCTTCACCGACCGCTGCCAGGTCTACAAGACGCGCGTCTCGGAGTTCGCCGACAGCAAGGCCTCGCTCCTCGGCGACTATCTCCCCGGCAAGCTCGGCATGGACGACGGCGAGAGCGTCATCTACCTGCTCCTGCCGGGCGACTACAGCGGGCAGCTGCTGTTCTTCTTTGAAAACGGCAAGGCCGCGCGCGTGGAGCTCAAGGCCTACGCCACCGTCTCGAACCGCCGCCGCCTGACCGGCGCCTACAGCGACAAGAGCCCGCTCGTGACGATCCTTCCGCTGCGGGAGGATCAGGAGCTGGCGCTTCTTTCGAGCGAGCCGCGCGCGCTCATCTTCCACACGTCCCAGCTCGCGCCCAAGGCCACCCGCACGACGCAGGGCGTCGCCGTCATGACGCTCAAGCCCAAGTACCACCTCCAGCGCGCCGTGCCGGTGGAGCAGTCCGGCATCGTCAACCTCACCCGCTACCGCACGCGCAGCATCCCCGCCGCGGGCGCGCTCGTCAAGCCCGAGGATCAGGGTGAGGAGCAGCTGTCGCTGCTGTAATTTCAACAAGAAATCAGACAGGAGGAGAACCGCATGAAAAAGCTATCCGAAGTCCTGACGCGCTACGGGATCATCACCGCCGCCTGCGCCCTCTACGCGGTCGGCTTTAACTGGTGCTTCGACCCCAACCACATCAGCGTGGGCGGCTTTACCGGCATCGCCCAGATCATCAACCACTATCTGCCGCAGCTGCCGATCGGTACGCTGGCGCTGGTGATGAACATCCCGCTCTTTATCCTCGGGTGGAAAAAGATCGGCAAGGCGCTGCTGTTTTCCTCCCTGTACGCCACGGCCGTCAGCTCCGTCATGATCGACGCGCTCGCCGCGGTGCATACGTTCCAGCCGATGGATCCCATCCTCGCGTGTCTCTACGGCGGTGCGATCTGCGGCATCGCCTTCGGCGTGATGCTGCGCCAGGGCGCCACCACCGGCGGCACGGAGCTGGCCGCGCGGCTGCTGAAGCTCAAGTTCGAGTCCATCTCCATCGGCACGCTCTGCCTCATGATCGACGTGCTCGTGACGTTCGGCTACGCGCTCATCTTCCGCGACATGACCCGCGCGCTCTACGGCGTCATCGCGCTCTATGTCTCCTCGCTGCTGATGGACAAGGTCGTCTACGGCCCGAACGCCGCCAAGATGGCCTATATCATCAGCGACCACTCTGAGGAGATCACGCAAAAGCTCCTCGAGCTCGACCGCGGCGTGACGCTGCTCGACGGGTGCGGCGCGTGGAGCGGCCGGCGCAAGGACGTCATTCTCTGTGCCTTCGGCCGCAGCCACATCGTACCGATCAAAAAGCTCGTGCAGGAGATCGACCCGGACGCCTTCGTCATCGTCTGCGACGCGCACGAGATCCTCGGCGAGGGCTTCGGCACCTACACGCCGGGCGGACTGTAAGATCGGAGGGATCGGCATGAAGAAGCTCTGCTGCGCGCTGCTCGCGGCGGCAACGCTGGCGCTGTGCGGCTGCGGCTCGTTTCTCGAGCGCACCTACAGCTCCTCCCAGCCGCACAGCGCGACTTATTATGAGAGCGAGGACCGCTCTGTCCTGCGTGCGGAGGGGTATCAGGACCTCGTGAACGACATTCTGCTGCTCGTCGGTGAGAACGCCAAGGAGGGCACCATCTGGCTCTACAACACCTCCGACAGCGACACGCAGGACGCGGGCGAGGCCGCCCGCCGCGCCTGTCAGGAGGTGCAGACCCAGACGCCGATGGGCGCCTATATGGTCGACTATCTGACGTGCAAGACCTCCGCCGGCTCGCGCAGCTATACGCAGATCGACCTGACGATCGGCTATCGCCGCACGGCGGAGCAGGCCGCGGCCATCGTCCACGCGACGAGCGTGTCGGCGCTGCACGACCTGCTGACCGAGGCCGCCGCGCAGGATAAGAGCGAGCTTGTCGTCTCCGTGGAGTATTTCGACCGGCAGGAGCAGCAGGTGCGCCAGACCGTCGCGCAGGTGCGTCAGGAGATCACGCAGGTCACGGGCCGCGAACCGGCGGCGTGGGAGGTCAATTTCTACCCCACGGATACAAATCCCGGCATCATCGAGATCATTTTGAGAAGCGGCGCGAAAGATTGAAAATCAGGGCTTGACAACCCGGCGCGGACGCAGTATAATGTGTCTTGCGTTTGCGGGCGTAGCTCATCTGGTAGAGCGCGACCTTGCCAAGGTCGAGGTAGCGAGTTCGAGCCTCGTCGCCCGCTCCAAGTGAAGAGAAACACCATCCGTTGGATGGTGTTTCTCTTTTGCCGAATCGGGCCGTGGCTCGAAAGGGCATGAGCGAAGCGAAAGAAATGTGCCGGCGGCACATTTCGATGCCCGTGTGCGTGTCACGGCGCCAAATGCGCCGTGAGCGAGCCTCGTCGCCCGCTCCAAGCAAAAGAGAGTACCATCTGTTAGATGGTACTCTCTTTTTGCGCTTCGGCGCTGACCGTCCCTTAGACGCAGATCCACCGTCCGACGGAAAGCCCGGCGGACGGTGGATTTATGTCGCTTTATTTGCACAGATACGAGAACCAGCCCTCGCTCTGGCGGGTTTTGAGGATCGTCCAACCGTCGGCGCGGAGCTTGTCGGCGACCTCTTCGGCGCGGTCATCGATGATGCCCGAGCAGAGGAACAGTCCCCCATCCTTCAGAAACGGCCGCACGCGGCCGGAGAGCCCCATAATCACGTCCGCGACGATGTTCGCCACGACGATGTCATATTCCCCGCCGAACTCGCCCTGCAGCTGCCGGTCCGTCAGCACGTCGCCCCAGCGGACGGTATAGCGGTCGCGCCCGACGCCGTTGAGCGCCGCGTTTTCATACGCCACGTCCACACACTTCTCGTCGATGTCGCAGGCGAAGGCGCGCGACGCGCCGAGCACCAGCGCCGCAATCGAGAGGATGCCGCTGCCGCAGCCGAGGTCGAGCACCTTCTCGCCGCCGTGGATCTGCTGCTCCAGCTCCGTCAGGCACAGGCGCGTCGTCGCGTGGCTCCCCGTGCCGAACGTCAGGCCGGGGTTCAGCACCAGCGCCGCGCGCCCCGCCGGGACGTTCGCGCTCTCCCACTCCGGGATGACGATCAGCCGCTCGCCGATCTCCATCGGCTTATAAAACTGCTTCCAGTTGTTCTCCCAGTCGGAGTCGGCCATCTTGCCGACCGCGACGTGAATCGGCGCGCAGGCGGGGTTCGCCTGCTCCAGCGCGGAAAGCGCCGCGCGCGCATCGCTGAGCAGCTTCTCCCCGTCCGCGTCGTCCGGGAGATAGAACGTGACGCGGCTCAGGCCGCGCTTTTCCTGCATGAGCGCGTCGTCGACATAGTCCCAATACTGGTGGTTATGCTCCAGAAAATCGTGGAAATCCGCCTCGTCATCGATCACAAGACCCGTGACACCGAGCGCCTCGAGCCGCTCGGACACCGCGTCCAGT
This sequence comes from uncultured Eubacteriales bacterium, assembly GCA_900552475.1. Classification (GTDB taxonomy): domain Bacteria; phylum Bacillota; class Clostridia; order Oscillospirales; family Oscillospiraceae; genus Vescimonas. The sequence continues at coordinate 21,597 of USAC01000025.1, forward strand.
CCCGCCGGGGCGGTATCCACCTTTACTTCCAGCCAATTCATCGCTCAGCGCTCTTTCCCGACAAAGAAGATGCCGATCGTGTTCGGGCCGGTGTGACTGCCGATGACCGGGCCGATGAAGTTGATGTGTACCTCGGGCGTGCCGTAGCGCGCCTTGATCTGGTCGGCGACCCAGCGCGCCTCGTCCTCGCAGTCGGCCTGGCAGATGAACATGGTCTGCTTCTCCGGCGCGATGCCGAGCTCGCCGATCTTGTCGATCAGCGCGTTGAGCGACGCCTTGCGCCCGCGCACCTTGCCGACGGGGACGAGCTTGCCCTCGTCGGACGTGTGCATGACCGGCTTGATCGAGAGCATCGTGCCGAGCAGCGCCGACGTCGCGCTGACGCGGCCGCCGCGCTTGAGATAGTTCAGGTCGTCCACCGTGAACCAGTGGTCGACGCTCAGGCGGTTCGAGACAACCCAGTCCGCGAGCTCCTTCGCGCTCAGACCCGCGCGCTTCTGCTGCACCGTGAGGTAGAGCAGAAGCCCCTGTCCCAGCGAGGCCGAGAGCGAGTCGACGACGTAGATCTCCCGCTCGGGATAGTCCGCGCGCAGGTCGTCCGCCGCGATGGTTGCCGACTGGTACGTCGTTGAGAGCGCGGACGAAAAGCACACGCAGACGATATCCTTGCCCGTGTCGAGCACGGCGCGCATGGCGTCCTGGAACTGCCCGACGTTGGCCGCCGAGGTCGACGCGACCTTCCCGGCGCGGATGGCGCCGTAGAACTCCGCGTTGCTGATGGCGCTGCCGTCGAGGTAGTTCGGGTAGTCCTTTCCCTCCAGGTGCACCGTCAGGGGCACCACGTTCAGCTCCAGCTCCTTAGCCATCTCGTCGGAGAGGTCGCAGCAGCTGTCGGTCATGATGATATATTCACTCATAGAAATTTCTCCTTTTCGGGGTAGAATCCACCGGCCGCGGCCGGCACTTTTCGCTCCTAATATAACATATTAGAGCTTGGAAGAAAAGCGTCCCGCAAAAATTTACGGATCGTTCACGGGTCACTTGCCGACGCAGAAGCGGGAGAAGATCGTCGCCACGAGGTCGTCGCGCACGCGCTTGCCGCTGAACTCGGCCAGCGCCTCCAGCGCCTCCTCCGCGTCGGTCAGCACCGCGTCCGGCGAAAGGCCGCTGCGCAGCGCCTGCTCCGCACGGCGCACCGCATCGAGCGCACGCTGGGCGCTCTCGGCCTGCCGCGCGTTCGTCAGAAGCTCTCCGCGCGGCGTCTCGCCCCCGGCAAAGAGCTCCTCCACCGCGCGGCACAGCGCGTCCACGCCCGCGCCGCTGCGCGCCGAGAGGGGGATCACCTCGCCGAAGCGTACCCGCAGCGCCGCCGTGTCCAGCACCTGCGGCAGATCCGCCTTGTTCACGAGTACGAGCATCCGCCGCGCCCGCCGCGCGGCCGCGATGGCTTCCTCGTCCTCCCGCGTGAGCGGGGCCGAGCCGTCGAGCACCAGCAGCGCCAGCTCCGCGCGCTGCGCGGCCTGCTGCGCGCGCTCGACGCCGAGCCGCTCGACCGTATCCGCCGCGTCGCGGATGCCCGCCGTGTCGCACAGGCGCAGCAGCACGCTCCCGACGAGCACCTTCTCTTCGACCGTGTCGCGCGTCGTTCCGGCGATGTCGGTCACGATGGCGCGGTCATAGCCGAGCAGGGCGTTGAGCAGCGAAGACTTGCCCGCGTTGGGCTTTCCGAGGATGACTGCCGGGACGCCGGACTTGAGAAGTCTGCCGCGCGAGAACGTCGCGAGCAGCGCGTCGAGCCGCTCGGCGCTTTCTGCGAGCGTCTGCTCGATCTGCGCCTGCTGCAGCGGCTCGATCTCCTCGTCGGGATAGTCGACGATGGCGTAAAACCGCGACACCACGTCCATCAGCGCGTCGTAGATTCCCCCGACGGAGCGGCTCATGCGCCCCTGCAGCTGACCGACGGCGTTGCGCGCCGCCCCGGCGCTCTCGGCGTCGATGAGGTCGGCCACGGACTCCGCCTGAATGAGGTCCATCCGCCCGCTGAGAAAGGCGCGCTGGGTGAATTCGCCGCCGCGCGCCTGCCGCGCACCGCGGGCAAAGGCGGCGGCGAGCACCTCGTCGAGCACGACGGGTGAGCCGTGGCAGTGAATCTCCGCGCAGTCCTCGCCGGTGTAGCTGTTCGGCCCCGGGAAGAGCACGGCCAGCGCCTCGTCGATGACGCCGCCGCTGCGGTCGAGCGCGCGGCCGAACACCAGTTTCCGCGGCGTCTGCGCGCTCATCGGGCGGCCGTTTGCGGGGGCAAAGACCCCGTCGAGGATGCGGCGGGTATCCGGCCCCGTCAGGCGCACGATTCCGATGGCCGAGGGGGCCTGGATGGTGGCGATGGCGGCGATGGTATCAGGCATGGCGTACACTTCCTTTTTGCAGGTTATCTTATGCAGTATAGCATATCCGCGGGCGGTTGGGAAGATGATGCGGGGTATGTTGTGCCTTCGGCGACATACTTTTTGCCAGCAGCGGCAAAAAGTATGCAAAAAACGCCGCCAAAACCAAGGTCTTGGAAATCACCGAAGCGCCGCCAGCGGCGGATG
>USAC01000026.1 GCA_900552475.1 uncultured Eubacteriales bacterium
CTGCTCCACGGGGACAATGTCGATGTCCTCGGGGCGGATGACGACGTCGACCGGCTCATTCGGCGCAAAGCCGCCGTCGACGCACTGGAACTCGCGCCGGTACATGCGCACCACACCGTCGCGGACCATCGTGCCGTTGAGGATGTTGCTCTCGCCGATGAAGTCGGCCACAAAGGCATTTTTCGGCTCGTTGTAGATATCCTCCGGGGTGCCGATCTGCTGGATGCGGCCCTTGTCCATCACCACGACGGTGTCGGACATGGTGAGTGCCTCCTCCTGATCGTGCGTCACATATATAAACGTAATGCCCATCTGCTGCTGGATACGCTTCAGCTCGTTCTGCATATCCTTGCGCAGGCGCAGATCCAGCGCGCCGAGCGGCTCGTCGAGCAGCAGCACCTTCGGCCGGTTCACCAGAGCTCTGGCGATGGCCACGCGCTGCTGCTGGCCGCCGGAGAGCTGGTCGATGCGCCGGTGCTCAAAGCCCTTCAGGCTGACCATGCCCAGCATCTCCGTCACGCGCGTTTCAATTTCATCGGCCGGCACCTTCGCAAGGCGCAGGCCGAAGGCGATGTTTTCAAACACGTCCAGATGCGGGAACAGCGCATATTTCTGGAACACCGTGTTGATCTGCCGCTTATGAGGCGGGACATCATTAATCCTCACACCGTCAAACGTGACGTCACCCGACGTAGGCGTTGTGAAACCGCCGATGATCCGCAGCGTGGTGGTCTTGCCGCACCCGCTGGGGCCGAGAAGTGTGAGGAATTCGGAATCGTTGATGTAAAGATTGATGTGATCGAGAACCAGCTCGTCGTCAAACGCCATGCAGAGATCCCGCAGGCGAATTAACTCTTTGGACATTTATCCTCCCCCGTTCAAACAAAAAAATCTGCCGTATGCTCCGCCGCAGCGCCGCCCTGTTCCTGACCGCGTCCGCCGCTTAACACAAAGCAGATACAATATATAAAAAAAGCGTCGAAATGTCAATGATAATTTTCCGGATTCTGTCAAAAAAAAGCAAGGGCGGAAAATTTCTCCGTCCCTGCCTGCACTCACCGCATTTTACCGCTCTGCATCACAGCTTTTCTGCCAGCGCCACGCGTCGCGGCAGATATCCTCCAGCCCCTTCTCCGCCTGCCAGCCGAGCAGACGCCGCGCCTTCTCCGTCCCCGCGTAGCACGATGCGAGATCCCCCGCGCGGCGCGGGGCGATCCGGTGCGGTACAGGGACACCGTTCACGCGCTCAAACGTCTGTACCAGCTTGAGCACGCTCGTGCCGTGGCCGGTACCGAGGTTGATAGCCTCCCATCCCACGTGCTCCTCCGTATAGCCGATGGCCGCGATGTGGCCGCGGGCGAGGTCGGTGATGTGGATATAGTCGCGCACGCCGGTGCCGTCGGGCGTCTCATAATCGTCTCCGAAGATGGAGAGCTCCTTCCGGATGCCCGCCGCCGTCTGCGTGATATAGGGCATGAGGTTGTTCGGCACGCCGTTCGGCCGCTCACCGATCAGACCGCTCTCATGCGCGCCGATGGGGTTAAAATACCGCAGGCAGACGACCGAGAGCGCCGCGTCCGCCCTGGCTACGTCGGCGAGGATCTGCTCGATCATCCACTTCGTCCAGCCGTAGGGATTCGTACAGCGCCCGGCGGGCATGTCCTCGGTATAGGGAACGGGGTTGTCCGCGCCGTAGACCGTCGCCGACGAGCTGAATACGAGACGGCGCACGTCGTAGCTGCGCATCGTTTCGAGCAGGGTCAGGGTCGTGTCAAGGTTGTTGCGGTAGTACTCGATTGGCTTCTGTACCGACTCCCCCACCGCCTTGAAGCCCGCGAGATGTACCGCCGCGTCAATCGGCTGCTCATCAAACACCTTCGCGAGCGCCGCGCCGTCCGCCGCGTCGATCCGGTAAAACGCCGGGCGGCGGCCGGTAATCTTCTCGATGCGGTCGATCACGTCCGCGCGGCTGTTCGAGAGGTCGTCCGCGATGACGACGTCATAGCCGTCCTGCAGCAGCTCCACGGCGATGTGCGAGCCGATAAAGCCCGCGCCGCCGGTCAGTAGCATTGTCTGACTCATTTCTTCCCTCCAAAATACTTCTCCCGGAAAGGCACCTGCTCTACGCAGAAGCTGCACCCCTTCAGATAGTTCAGAATCCCCGCGTCCGTGGGGAAATCAAAGGTCAGCTGATAGGAATAGAGCGCCTGGCGCGTCTCGCCGTACTGGCGGTTTTTCGCGCCGCTGCCGTACTTCCCGTCCCCAAGCAGCGGGCAGCCGAGGTCGGCCATCGTCGCGCGGATCTGGTGGGTGCGCCCGGTCAGCAGCTCGATCTCCAGCAGCGACAGCTCGCCCCGCCGCTCGAGCGTGCGGTAGCGCGTCACCGCGGTCTTGCCGCCCGGAACGGGGCGGTGATAGACCGCGACCTGCTTTTTCTTCTCGTCCTTGAGCAGGAAGCATGAGATCTCGCCCTCCGGCGGCTTCGGCGCGCCGAGGGTAATGCAGAGATAGCGCTTGTCGATCTCGCGGTCACGGATCTTCTCGTTGATGATGCGCAGCGTCTCCGCGTTCTTCGCCGCGATGACGATGCCGCCGGTGTTGCGGTCGATGCGGTTGCAGAGCGCCGGGGTGAAGGCATTCTCCCAGCGCGGGTTCCACTCGCGCTTCTGGTAGAGATACGCCTGGATATGGTTGATCAGTGTGTTGACCTTCTCCGTCTCGTCCGCGTGGACGACCAGCCCCGGCCGCTTGTTGAGGAGCATCAGGTTCTCGTCCTCATAGACGATGTCGAGGCTCGGCTTCCACAGCGAGAGGAAGAGGTTGTCCTCCTTCGGCTGGTCGAAGAATTCGTCGTTGATATACAGCTGCAGCACGTCGCCCGTCTGCAGGCGCTGGTCGCGCTGGGCGCGGGCGCCGTTCACCTTGATGCGCTTGATGCGGATATACTTCTGCAGCAGCGCGGGCGGCAGAAGCGGCAGCGATTTGGACACAAAACGGTCCAGCCGCTGCCCGGCGTCGTTTTTTCCGATGGTCAGTTCGCGCATAGGCTCCTCCGACAGTCATTCGTTCTCTCCTCTATTCTATTCCTTTTTCCAAAAATGTCAAAATAATTCTCAGAAAATGTTTGACAAGGCGCGCAGAATCCTCTATAATACTACTCGTGTCATTGCGAGGTGTACTATGCGTTTGAATGTCAACAGAGTTTTGCATACCCCCGATCTGCGTCAGGATTTCCACTTTGAGATGGATCTGTCCGGGCTGGAATTCGGCGGTATGTGCCCCATTGTCTCCCCGGTTGTTGTGGACGGCCAGGTGCGGAACAAGGCGGGCGTCCTGCTGCTGGAGCTTCAGGCACATACGGTGCTGCACTGTGTATGTGACCGGTGTATGGAGGAATTCGACGAACCGAAGACCGTCCGCTACGAGTGTGTTCTTGCACAGGAGCGGCAGTTCGACGATGACGACGAAATCGTCCTGCTGGAAAACGACGAAGTGGATCTGGCCGAGCTGGCCAGAGATGCGTTCATCCTTGACATGGACACAAAAACCCTGTGCTCAGAGGACTGTAAGGGTCTTTGTCCGGGCTGCGGCGTGAACCTCAACCACGAGGCCTGCCGCTGCAAAAAGCAGGTCGATCCCCGGCTTGCCGCGCTGGCGAAGCTCCTCGAACAGCCGGAGGAGTAAACAGGAAATCTTCCATCATAAATTACTGCTCAGGCAGTTAAGACCAAGGAGGTGTCAACATGGCAGTACCTAAGGGAAAAGTATCCAAGCAAAGACGCAATAAGAGACGCAGCTCCGTGTGGAAGCTGGCGACTCCCGGTCTCGTGGCTTGCCCCAAGTGTGGCGCGCTGCATCTGCCTCACAGAATGTGCCCTGAGTGCGGTACCTACAATGGCCGCGAGGTCAAAGAGGTCAAGTCTGTGGCCGCAGGCAAATAATCGGCTCTGCATGTGTCCTGACGAGGAGGGAAGGTTTTCTTCCCTCCTCATTTCAGTTTTTACGGAATTTTTTCGACTTTTTAACTTGACATCCGCGCATGATGGATGTAACATTTTTCCAGAGACGGCTATTACTAAAAAGCTGCAGGTAAGGAGTTGTTACGCATGCCGCAATCCCGGGAAGCACTGTACGCAAACCTCCCGCAGCAGGCGCAGGCCGATCTGGATCGCTATCTCTCTTACGGTTGGGAACCCCATGTGGTTGCCAAGCTCCTGCGCACGCTGCACGGTCTGAATCTCACGCCCGACGACATCCGGGCAGTGATCCGCGCACGCGGACCAAACCGCACGGGGCAGCCTCCGCAAGAGACGGACTGAAGAAATCACATTTTGTTCAAAAAGCCGCAAAAAAGCGTTCCAACCGGAAGGTTGGAACGCTTTTCTCATGTGTTCTGCAAATACGGATCGTCGAGCATGCCAAGGCGCCGGAGCATGGTCTTTTTCACCGCGCGGAAGATGTTTTCGTAGCCCGTGCAGCGGCAGAGGTGCCCGGAGAGGAGCTTTCGCAGCTGGTCGTCCGTATAGTAGACGCCGCGGTTCAGGATCTCCACCGCCGTCATGATAAAGCCCGGCGTGCAGAAGCCGCACTGGATGGCTGTCTCGTCGATGAAGGCCTGCTGAATGTCGGAGAGCTCGCCGTTCGGGCCCATCAGCCCCTCGAGCGTCGTGATGTGCTTGCCCTCGGCCCAGACGGCGAGATACAGGCAGGAGTTGAAGCACTCCCCGTCGATGAGCACGTTGCATGCGCCGCACTCGCCGACCTCACAGCCCTTCTTCACGCTCGTCAGGTGATAGTCGTTGCGGAGCATGTCCGTGAGCGACGCGCGCACGTCGACCATCTGCTCCACTTCGCGTCCGTTGATGGTACAGCTCACCAGCTGATACTGCTTTTTCGCCATTACAGCTCACCTCCCGCCAGCTTGACGCTCTCGATCAGGCAGCGCTTCGCGCTCTCCACAGCGATGTGGCTGCGGAAGGCCTTGCTCGCGCGCCACGAATCGCGCGGATGGATATCCTCGAGCACCTCGCGGCCGAACTGCTCGATATTCTCAAGCGTCACAGCCTTTCCGTTGATGAACCCCTCCGCGTTCATCGCGCGCATCGGGACGGGACCCGCCACGCCGAAGGCGATGCGCACACGCTCGAACGTCTTTTTGTCCGCGCTCAGGCGGGCGTTGACGGAGGTGCCAAGCGTCGCGATGTCCATCGCGTTTCGCATGGCATACTTGATATAGTGCCCGAATGTCCGGTCATAGGACGCCTTGGGGATGAGAATCGCCGTCTGAATCTCGCCGTCCTCGATGCGCAGATCCACCGTTCCCGCCCTGATATAAAAATCCCGGATCGGCACCCGGCGTATACCGTTTTTGCCCGTGATCTCCACGATGGCCTCCCACGCGTGGAGCGTGGAGGCGGAGTCGGCGGAGGTCACGCCGTTGCAGGTGTTGCCGCCGATGGTTCCGGCGTTGCGGATCTGCGGGCCGCCCACCATGTCCACGGCCTCGCCGAGGACGTTGATATACCGCTGGATGATCGGGTCGTTCGTGATGTGCGTAAAGCTCGTCAGGCTCCCGATGCGGATGTTCTCCTCTTCGTCGATCGTGACGCCGCGCATCTCATCGCAGCGCTGGATGGAGATGAGCGCCTTTCCGGCGCGCTTGCCCTCGCGCATCTGGACGAGCACGTCCGTGCCGCCCGCGATGATCTGCGCCTCGGGGTGCTCGAGCCGCAGGCGGATGGCGTCCTGCACGTCCGCCGCCTGATAGAGAGCTGCCATATCATACATAGTTCTCTTCCCTCCTTAGTCCTGAATCAGGCCCTCTTCACTGAAACGCTTGAAGAGGATGTGGGGATTGATGGGGTTCTGGTCGATGGCAACGCCCGTGGCGTTGTAGATCGCGTTGCGGATGGCCGGCGCGCCGGAGCACGCGGGCGGCTCGCCGAGCGCCTTCGTGCCGAAGGCGGAGGTCGGCTCCGCATTCTCCACAAACTTCGCCGTCAGGTGCGGGTGATCCATGAACGTCGAGAGCTTATAGTCGAGCAGGTTGTTGTTGAGCGGGCGGCCGGTCTTTTCATCGAAGAGCAGCTGCTCGCTCATGCCGTAGCCGATGGCCATCGACATGCCGCCGTGTACCTGTGCCTCGGCGAGGGCGGGGTTGATGAGCCTGCCGCAGTCGTGGACATTCACGATGTTCTTGAGCGTCACCTTGCACATGGGGATATCGACCTCCACCTCGGCGAACGTACAGCCGAAGGAATAGGCGTTGTTGCGGATGGTGTAGGTCGACTCGGCGGTGATGTGCTCGCTCTTTGCGGGGTTATACTGCGCGGTCATCGCGAGCTCCGACAGGCTCATGAGCACCTTGCCGTCCGTCGTGCGGACGATGTTACCGTCCACGATATCCATGTTGTACTCCGCCTGCCGCGTCAGGTCGGCGGCGTATTTCAAAATCTTTTCTTTCAGCAGCAGGCCCGTCTGGCGGATGGAGAAGCCCGCCACGTACGTCTGGCGGCTGGCGTAGGCGCCGAGACCCGTCGGCGTGACGTCCGTATCCTGACAGGAGATGACGTGTACGTCGCGGTAGCTCTTCAGCCCGAGCACGTCGGCGGTCATCTGGGCATAGGCCGTGTCCGCGCCCTGTCCGATCTCCGTCTCGCCGCACTGCATGTTCACCGTGCCGTCGAGGTTGAGCTGCATGCGGTTGCTCGACGTCTCGAGCGAGATGGGATAGACCGCCGTGTTATACCAGAACGTCGCCACGCCGATGCCGCGGCGCACGGGGCCGGTATCCTTCGCGTATTCGGCGACCTTGCGGTCGTAATCCATGTACTTCCGCCCGACCTCCAAACACTGGCGGAACGAGTCCTCGTAGTTGACGTTGTGCGAAAACGCGTCCTCGAAGCCCTTGGGCATCAGATTCTGCATCCGGAAGGCCAGCGGATCCATGCCGACGGCCTTCGCGCACTCGTCGACGTTCGACTCGTCGGCAAACGACGCCTGCGGCATGCCGTATCCGCGCATGGCGCCCGCGGCGGGGCGGTTGGTGAACACCGTCCACGCATCGCACTCCATGTTGTCACAGGGATAGTGCTGGGCAAACGAGCCCATCGCCTTGGCGACGATGGAGTGTCCGTGCGAGGCGTAGGCACCCTGATTGGAGAAGCACTCCACCTTGCGCGCAGCGAACGTCCCGTCGCTGCGCAGCCACGAGACGATGTGGAAGCGGATGGCGTGGCGCACGCGGTTGGAGACAAACGTCTCCTCGCGCGAGCAGTCGACGCGCACGCAGCGCCCGCCGACCTGCGTGGAGCACCACGCGCAAAGCGGCTCATACAGCGCATCCTGCTTGTTGCCAAAGCCACCGCCGATATAGGGCTTGACGACGCGGATGTCGCCCCACGGGCGGCCGAGCGCCTGTCCCACGACGCGGCGGATGATGTGCGGGATCTGCGTGGAGGAGACGACCGTGATGCGTCCGTTTTCCTCATAGGCGAAGCACCCGTGGTTTTCGATGTGGCAGTGCTGCACGGTGGGGGTGTCGTACCAGCCCTCCACCCGGATCAGCCCCGGCTCCTGAATAGTGGCCTGATAGTCGCCTTTTTTCATGTCCGTGTGCTTGAGGATGTTGTTCGGGAAGTGCTCGTGCAGCTGCGGCGCGCCCGGCTCCATCGCCTTCTGCGCGTCGAGCACGAACGGCAGTTCCTCGTATTCGACCCGCAGCGCGCACACGCCCTGCATGGCCGCGACCTCGTTTTCCGCGATGACGACGGCCACATCGTCTCCGTAATAGCGCACATGCCGGTTGAGCAGATGCCGGTCGGCCACGTCCTGATGGCCCGGATCCATCGACCACGGATGACCCGCCGTTGGGAACGGATGCTCCGGCACGTCGAAGCAGGTCAGCACCTTCACCACGCCGTCGATCTGTTCGGCGGCGGTCTTGTCCACGGATTTGACCAGCCCGTGCGCGATCTCCGCGTGCTTGATGCGGACATAGAGCGCCTCGCGGGGCATCAGATCCTCATAGTATTTCGTTCGCCCGGTCGCCTTGTCAAAGGCGTCCACGCGCACCTCGCGTTTTCCGACCTCTGCCATATGTATCTTCCTCCTTGCCCCGAGGGGCGACTTGTTAAAATACACGATAATAACTCTTATAAACCAGACTTATTGTAGCATATTTCACGGCGCTTGAAAAGCACTTTTCGTAATACTAATCTGCGAATAGCGCAAAAACATTGACGCTGCGCCGCCCGTGCGGGTATACTATGGGAAACGAGAGGAGCGTGGTCTGTCTTGCGCAGGAAAATCGGCTGCGCCGTCATGGCGGCGGGCAATGCCCGGCGCTTCGGGCGCAACAAACTGGAGGAAACCGTCGGCGGCGTGCGCATAATCCGCCGCGCGCTCGAGGCCGTGCCGCGCGGGGAGCTTGTGCGCGTTGTGGTCGTCAGCCAGTACGCGGAGATTGAAGCGCTCGCGGCAGAATACGGCTTTCTCGCCGTCCACAACGGCGATCCCGGCGCCGGGCTGAGCCACACCGTTGCGCTTGGGCTCGCCGCGCTCGCGGACTGCGACGCGGTGCTCTTTCAGGTGGCGGATCAGCCGCTCCTGCGGCGCGAGAGCGTCGGGCGGCTCATCGCGCTGTGGCGGGAGCATCCGGAGAAAATCGCCGCCGTCTCCGGCGGCGGGCGGCGTGGAAACCCGTGTCTCTTCCCTGCCCGCTTCTTCCCGGAGCTGCTCGCGCTGACCGGCGACTGCGGCGGCAGCCGCGTCATCCGTCAGCACGAGGACGAGCTTATGCTGCTGGAGATCGACGCCCGCGAGCTCGCGGACGTCGATACGCCGCAGGCGCTGGCGGAGGTAGAGCGGGAGATGCGGCAGATTTGACGGTTTTTGGGGGATTGGTGGTGGAATAAGCTTGTCCATGTCTCCGGCGGGGTACTTTCTGTGCGCACAGAAGGTACCCAAAGAAGTGCAGGAAACCGGATGGTTTCTTGACTTCCTTTCCGGTCGGCAAGCGGGTTATCTATAGGACGTGGTCTAAGCTTTGTATCGACTTGTTTTCTGCGCCGCTGCCGCTCACACTCTAAAATATAGGAGCTGTTTCGCCTATCGCAGGGCGTCGGGGACGCCGCCCCCTACGCGATTGGAAGAAATATTCTGGTCGAACGGCGGGGCGATGTGGGTATCGCCCCCTACGGAGGTCGGAAGAGGGTTTCCGGTCAAATGCGGCGGGGCACATGGCCCCCGCCCTACAATTTTCGGTTGAAAGAACTCTGTAGGGCGGGCCACACAGGGTCCGCCACTAACGGAGCATTGTGTTCCTACATTTCACATCGTCAGCGGCAGCGGCGCAGGCGCAGAGACGATACTACATTTAAGGCCCCTTGCATAACACTCCCAACCGTGTGGCATGCACCTCAACGGCCTGAACGGTACAGGGCGCGCAAAGGATTCCAAAATCTTGGTTTTGGCAGCGTTTTTTGCATACTTTTTGCCGCTGCTGGCAAAAAGTATGTCGCCGAAGGCAATCCCGAAACAAAAGCAGGAGGATTCCCCTCTCGGGAATCCTCCTGCTTTCACGTCAGTCCATCAGGCCCTCCAGCTCCTCCGCGGTGAGCCCGCGCAGGAGGACGGCGTCCGCCCTGCCGTCGAGCCGGTAGGGCGCGGCTTTCTCCAGCGCGGCGAAGTAATCCGCGTCGCCGATCACGCCGCCGCGCGTCGTGCTCACGATCACCATGCGCCACGCGGCAACGGGCTGTCCGTCCACCTGATACGCCGCCTGCGGCGCGGTCGGCAGTACCGTCTCCGTCCCCTCCGTCAGCGCAATCGCGCCGAAGGGCGTGCCGTCGGGCCTTCCGTAAAACTTCGGCTCAGCGGTATAGGCCGCGCTCCAGTCGACGGTCTTTTTCCCTTTGAATCTGTCAAAAAGTCCCATGTAAATATCTCCCGGGAATCCCGTTTATCCGAACAGGCTCACCTGACTCGTGTCCGCCATGCCGGCGAAGGCGCCGAGCGCGCGGAGCTGCTCAATGTGCGTCTTGGAGAGCTTGTTGCAGCAGGTGGAGAACTCCTCCACGGAGATGAAGGTCTTACCCTTGCGCTTTTCGACCGTGTCGAGTGCCGCGGACTCGCCGAGCCCATGCACCGAGATCAGCGGCGGCAGCAGGCCGCCCTCCGTGACCTTGAAGCGCGTCGCGTCCGAGTCGTAGATACTGATTGTGTCGAAGTGGAACCCGCGCAGGTAGAACTCGTAGCACACCTCGAGCGTCACCATCAGGTTCTGCTCGACGGCGGTGGCATCCTTGTTGTTCTCGATCTCATGGATCTTGCGCTTGACCGCGTCGATCCCGGCGCAGCAGTACTCCGCGTCGAACGCCTTCGCGCGGATGGAGAAGAACGTCGCGTAGAACGCGAGCGGACGGTGTACCTTGAACCACGCGATGCGGAAGGCCATCATGACGTAGGCCACGGCGTGCGCCTTCGGGAAGAGGTAGCCGATCTTCGCGAGCGAGTCGATATACCACTGCGGGACGTTGTGCGCGTGCATCGCGTCCTCCCAGCCGTCCTGAAAGCCGCCCTTTTTGACCTTGCCCTTACGGACGGCCTCCATGATCTTGAAGCTCATCTTCGGGTCAAGCCCCATGTGGATGAGGTAGAGCATGATATCGTCGCGGCAGCCCACCGTCTCCAGAACGCTGGCCGTGCCGCTGACGATCAGGTCGCGGGCGTTGCCGAGCCACACGTCCGTACCGTGTGAGAAGCCGGACAGGCGCACGAGGGTGTTGAAGTCCTTTGGCTGCGTGTCGACGAGCATGCCGCGCGTAAAGCGGGTGTTGAACTCCGGGATCGCCACGGCGCCTGTCGGGCCGAGCAGCTCATCGTTTTCAAAGCCCAGCACCTTTGAGCTCGTGAAGATACTCATGGTGTCGGGGTCGTCAAGCGGGATCTCCCGCGCGTTCACGCCCGTCAGATCCTCGAGCATACGGATCATGGTCGGGTCATCGTGGCCGAGCATATCGAGCTTGAGGAGGTTGTCCTCCATGCAGTGGTATTCAAAGTGGGTCGTGATCGTGTCGGCGTCCTCCGCGTCGGCGGGGTGCTGCACGGCGGTAAAATCCTCGACATCCAGATCGTCCGGCACGACGACCAGGCCGCCCGGGTGCTGCCCCGTCGTGCGGCGCACGCCGACGCAGCCCTGCGTCAGGCGGTTCATCTCGGCGTTGCCGGCCGTCAGGCCGCGCTCCTCGAGATACTTGCGCACGAAGCCGAAGGCCGTCTTGTCCGCGAGGGTACCGATCGTGCCCGCGCGGAACACCTGCGTCTCGCCGAACATCTCGATGGCGTGGCGGTGGGCGCGCGCCTGATACTCACCCGAAAAGTTCAGGTCGATATCGGGCACCTTGCCGCCGCCGTAGCCGAGGAACGTCTCGAACGGAATGTCGAACCCGTCCTTGACGTACTGCGTCCCGCACTCCGGGCAGACCTTATCCGGCATATCCGCGCCGCAGCCGTAGCTGCTGTCGGTGATGAACTCCGTGTGCTTGCACTTCGGGCAGCGGTAGTGCGGCGGGAGGGAGTTGACCTCTGTGATGCCGGACATATACGCCACGAGCGACGAGCCAACCGACCCTCGCGAGCCGACGAGATAGCCGTTTTCAAGGCTGCGCTGCACGAGCTTCTGCGCGGACATATAGACGACGTCGTACTTGCCGAGGATGCTGCCAAGCTCGACGTTCAGGCGGTCGACCACCAGCTGCGGCGGATTCTCGCCGTAGAGCGCGTGGCACTTGTCCCAGACGAGCCGGTTCAGATCCTCCTCGGAGTTCTCCAGCCGCGGCGGGAACAGCTGCCCCGGCGGCAGAAGCTCGATCTCCTCGACGAGGTCGGCGATGTGGCGCGGGTTGTCGATGACGACCTCGTGCGCCTTCTCCTGCCCGAGGTAGGCAAACTCCCGCATCATCTCGTCGGTCGTCTTGAAGTAGATCGGCAGCGGCGCATCCGCGTCCGGGAACTTCTTGCTCGCAAGCAGGACATGGCGGTAGACCTCGTCCTCCGGTTCCTGGAAGTGGACGTCGCCCGTCGCACAGACGGGCTTGCCCAGCTCTTCGCCGAGACGCACAATCGTGCGGTTAAACTCGCGCAGCTCCTCCTCGGACTGCACGTCGCCGTTTCGCAGCATGAAGGCGTTGTTGCACAGGGGCTGGATCTCCAGATAGTCGTAAAACGACGCGATGCGCCGCAGCTCGGCCCAGTCCTTGTGGTCGGTGACGGCGCGGAACAGCTCGCCCGCCTCGCAGGCCGAGCCGATAATCAGCCCCTCGCGGTGCGCGATGAGCTCCGTCTTCGGGATGATCGGCACGCGCTTGAAGTATTTCAGGTTCGAGGCGGAGATGAGCTGATAGAGGTGCTTGAGGCCCAGCTTGTTCATCGCCAGAATGATGATGTGCTTCGGGAAGCGGTTGGATTTGCTCCCCTGCGGGCGCAGCTTGAGCATCTCGCCGTTGATCTCCTGCAGGCGGCTGATGCCCAGCTCCTTGCGCATCTTCTCGAAAAACGGGACGAGCATATAGCCCACCATCGCCGCGTCGTCGGACGCGCGGTGGTGGTTGAAGGCGGGCAGGTCGAGGTGCTCCGCCACGATGTCGAGCTTGTACTTTTTCAGCTCCGGCAGCAGGTTCTGCGCCAGAATGAGCGAGTCCACATACGTTGGGTCGAAGTCCAGCCCCGTCTTGGCGCAGCCCGCGCGGATGAAGCCGATGTCGAACTCGGCGTTGTGCGCCGCGAGCGGGCGGCCGTTCACGAATTTCAAAAACGCCGTGAGCGCCTCTTTGAGCTGCGGCGCGTCCGCGAGCATCGCGTCCGTGATGCCCGTCAGACCGATGATCTCCGGCGTCAGGCGGCGGTTCGGGTTCACGAACGTCTGGAACCGCTCCGTGATCTCGCCGTTTTTCAGCACGACCGCGCCGATCTCGGTGATCGCCTCGCGCGTGACCTTCAGGCCGGTCGTCTCAATATCGAAGCAGACGATTTCGTCCGAAAACGCCTGATCCTGCGGCCCGTGGACGGCGATGCGGTCGTCGAGATTGTTGACGAAATAGCCCTCCACGCCGTAAAGTATTTTTATTTTACCCTTGGCTGTATGCCACGCATCCGGGAAGGCCTGCGCCACGCCGTGATCGGTGATGGCGATGGCCGGATGTCCCCAGGAGATGGCCTGCTTGATGACGCTGGCCGTGTCGGTCAGGGCGTCCATGTTCGACATGCGCGTGTGCAGGTGCAGCTCCACGCGCTTTTCCGGATAGGTGTCCTTGCGCCCCTCGTGGGGGATGCGCATGATGCTGTGCGGATTGAGCTGGACGTCCTTGCCGTCGCGCGTCAGCTCCATGAAGCCCTGTACCCGCAGCCACATCCCCGGCGCAATGGCATTTCGCACCGACTCGGACTCCTTGGCCTGCATGTACTTGCGGACGGTCACGGAGTTCTTGTAGTCCGTCATGTCGAACGTCAGGCACCACACGCCCGGCCGCCGCGTCTCGTAGCACTCGGCGGCAAAGACCTTCCCCTCAAGGATGACGCTGCCCATCTTCGGGTTCAGCCCCTCCATGGAGATGGGCTTGCCGCGAATCTCCTTGCCCATGAGCAGGTCGGCCGAGCCGCTGCCGCCCTTATCCGCCTTGGCCGAGCGGATGTTCAGGCGCAGCTGGCGCAGCTGATACTGCTCGGTGAGCAGCTGCTGCAGCGCCGTGCGCGCCGCCTCGGGGATCGTCTCCCCGCACTCTACCTCCACTTCCAGCAAGCGCTCTGCCTGATTCAGCGTGCCGCCCACGATCACCGCGTCATGCAGCAGCAGCCGAAGATTGCGCGGCGGCACAAAGCTCTCGAAAAAATCAAAAAACGCTAATTTCTCGCACATACCCTCACAACTTCTCAATCTCTTCCATCAGTGCGTCCACAAGCCGATCCTGCGGTACTTTGTAAAGTACTTTGCCTTTGCAAAAGACAAGGCCCTCGCCCTGTCCTCCCGCGATGCCGACGTCCGCCGCGGACGCCTCGCCAGGGCCGTTGACGACGCAGCCCATCACCGCGACGGTGATCGGCTTGTCGCAGTTCTGCAGCCGCCGCTCGACCTCCTCGGCGATCGGGATCATGTCGTAGCGCGTCCGGCCGCAGGTCGGGCAGGAGATCAGGTTCGGTCCGCTGCGGCGGATGCCCGCCGCGGCCAGAATCTGCTTGGCGGCGACGACCTCCTCCACGGGGTCGGCCGTCAGGCTCACGCGGAGCGTATCGCCCACGCCGAGACACAGCAGCCCGCCGATGCCGATGGCGGATTTCAGCACACCCATCCGGGGCGTGCCCGCCTCGGTCACGCCGAGGTGCAGCGGATAGTCCGTCTGCGCGCGCAGCATCCGGTAGGCCGCCATGTTCGTCCGCACGTCCGAGCACTTGACGGAGATGCAGATGTCGTCGAAGCCGCAGTCGTTCAGCAGGCGCACATGGCCCAGCGCGCTCTCCACGAGCGCCTCGGCCGTCACGCCGCCGTACTTTCGCAGCAGATCCTTCTCCAGCGACCCGCCGTTGACGCCGATGCGGATGGGGATCCCCCGCTCGCGGCACGCGTCGGCTACCGCGCGCACCCGCTCGGGCGCGCCGATGTTGCCGGGGTTGATACGGATCTTGTCCACCCCCTGCCGCGCGCACTCGAGCGCGAGCTTATAGTCAAAATGAATGTCCGCGACCAGCGGGATGTGGATGGCGCGTTTGATCTCGCCAGTTTTCTGCGCCGCCGCCATATCCGGCACGGCCACACGGACAATCTCGCACCCGGCCTGCTCCAGCCGGAGGATCTGCGCGACGGTCGCCGGCGTGTCCTCGGTGTGCGTGTTGCACATGGACTGGATCGAAACCGGCGCGCCGCCGCCCACGGCCACCTTCCCCACATGGATCTGCTTGCTCATTTCGTCACCTTCATTTGAATAGTTTCCAGACGTCCTGGAACGTGATGACCACCATCAGGAGCATCAGCAGCGCGAAGCCCGCGAGGTGGACGTAATTTTCGAATTTCTCCGGAATCTTCTTCCGGATGGTCAGCATACACACGGCGTTCACGACAAGGAAGAAAATCTTCCCGCCGTCGAGCGCGGGCAGCGGCAGCAGGTTCATCACCGCGAGGTTCACCGCGATCAGCGCCGCGAAATAGGCGATGTTCTCCACCGCCGCCAGTGCGGAATCCGACTGCTCGCCCACGTCCGTGATCGTCGAGACGATGCCGACCGGGCCGCTCAGATCCGAGATGCCCGCCTGCCCCGTCACGAGCATTTTCAGGCTCAAGCGCACAAGGCGGACGAAGTCCATCGCATTGTTCCAGCTATATTTCACGCGGTCTGTAAAGCCCGCCTCCTTTGCACCGAAGAACAGGCCGTAGCCCGTGTAGGTGCCGCCGCTCTGGTCGGCGTATTCGCGCTGCTCCATCGGGAAATCGGTGAGCTTCACCTTCTGCCCATCGCGGCGGACAACGAGGTCAAACATCCCGTCCTTGTTCAGGCTGAACAGAAGGCCCACGTCACTGTAGACATACACGCGCTCACCGTCGATCGACAAAAGCTCGTCGCCGACCTGCAGGCCGCTCTTGCTCTGCAGCGGGCAGCCGTCGGCAAAGCCGGTGATCGTCGGCGAATAGAACGCCTTCGCCCCGCCGTAGAGCACGAGCAGGATCACAAGCCCCGTCAGGAAGTTCATCAGCGCGCCCGCGGCGAAGATGATGAGCTTTTTCCAGAAGCCCTGGTTGCTCAGCGCGCGCGGGTCGTCGGAGGCCTCCTCCTCGCCCTCCATCGCGCAGAAGCCGCCGATGGGCAGCAGGCGCAATGCGTAGGTCGTCTCCCCCTTCGTCTTTTTCAGGATCGCCGGCCCCATGCCGATGGCAAACTCATTGACGCGCACGCCGCAGGCCTTGGCCGCGCAGAAGTGGCCCAGCTCATGCAGCGCGATCAGCACGCCGAAAATCAGGATGGCTGCTAAGATATAGATCATACGATGCGTTCTCCTACCGATTCAGTACAGCGGCACGCGCCAGTCTGTCTGCTTCCAGTATATCCGCAAGGCCCGGCCCATATTTCACCGCCACGCGGGAAAGCGCGTCCTCGATCAGACGCGGGATGTCGTTAAAGCCGATCTCGCGGCGCAGGAACAGACCCACGGCTTCCTCGTTCGCGCCGTTCATAATGGCGCAGGCCGTGCCACCCGTCTTCGCGCACTCGCGCGCGATGCGCAGGCACGGGAACGCGTCGAGATCCGGGGCGTGGAACGTCAGGTCGCCGCACCTGAGCAGGTCGAGCGGCTCGTCGGGGCTCTCCGCCCGGTTCGGCCATGTGAAGGCGTACCGGATGGGGAGCTTCATGTCGGGCGTCCCGAGCTGTGCGATCATCGCGCCGTCGCGGTACTCCACGAGCGAGTGGATGATGCTCTGGCGGTGGACGACGACGTCCACCTGCTCGACCGGAAGCCGGTAGAGCCGCATGGCCTCGATCACCTCGAGCCCTTTGTTCATCAATGTAGCAGAATCGATGGTGATTTTTGCACCCATCGACCAGTTCGGGTGCTTCAGCGCGTCCTCGGGGCGCACCTGCTCAAGCTCCTCGTGCGTCCGGCCGAAAAACGGCCCACCCGAGCACGTCAGGATCAGGCGGCGCACCTCTTTTTCGTCGCGGCAGCCCTGCAGGCTCTGGAAAATGGCACTGTGCTCCGAGTCCACGGGCACGATCTCCGCGCCGCAGCGCGCGGCCTCCGCCATCACCAGCTCGCCCGCGCAGACGAGCGTCTCCTTGTTCGCCAGCGCGATGCGCTTTTTCTGCGCGATGGCCGCGAGCGTCGGCTCCAGGCCGTCGCTGCCCATCACGGCGGTCACGACCGTGTCTGCCTGCGGCAGCTGTGCCGCCTCAAGCAGGCCTTCCGGCCCCTCCGCGACGCGCACCTCCGGCAGATCCCGCAGCCGCTCGCGCAGCACGCGCGCCGCCTCGCAGTCATACAGCACCGCCAGCTCCGGGCGGAACTCGCGCACCTGCTGCTCGAGCAGGTCGATCTGCCGGTTCGCGGTCAGCGCCGCGACGCCGAGCCCCAGCTCGCGTGCGACCTGCAGCGTCTGGCGGCCGATGGAGCCGGTCGCGCCCAGAAGCGAAATTACTTTTGTCATGTCTTTCTCCTTTACAGCTGCACCGTGCAAACGATCATCCAGATCATCGGCGCGGCGAACAGCACGCTGTCAAACCGGTCGAGCACGCCGCCGTGCCCCGGCAGCAGGCGGCCGTAGTCCTTGATGCCGACCTGCCGCTTGATGACGGAAAAGCTCAGATCGCCCAGCTCGCCCATCAGCGCGCCGGCAAGGCCGATGACCACGCACCAGCCGATGTGCAGCGGCACAAGCGTGCAGAAATAGAACACGATCCGGAAGATCACCATGCCCACGACACCGCCCGCGATGCCGCCGAGCGCGCCCTCCACCGTCTTGTGGGGACTGACGAGCGGGGCCATCTTGTGCCTGCCGCAGGCCATGCCCGTGAAGAGCGCAGCCGAGTCGCTGCAGAACGCCGCCACGAGCGGCATGAGCACCATCCCCGCCCCGTGCGGGAGCATGCGCAGCTGCAGCATGCAGGAAAATGCCCACGGGATCACGAGCCCCGCGACCGCCATCACGCACACATCCTGCAGCACCAGCGCGCCGGGCCTGCCGTAGGTCAGGACGCTCGCAAGCAGCAGCGCCAGCACCGCCGCAGCGATGAGCCAGCGCAGCACCATCCCCGCCGGGGAGTCGGCATAGTGCTCGCCGGAAAAATAGACCGCGGCGATGACGAGCGCACCCGTCACGGCGGGCAGCGCCGTCCAGCGCTTGGCCTTCTCCGCGCCGCACACCGCCGTCAGCAGCTCATGCGCGGCGATGACGGACAGCGCCGCCAGCAGCAGCGCCGTCGCCCAGTCGGGCGCCCAGCACAGCACCGCCAGCAGCAGCGGAATCCCCACCACGGCCACCAAAATTCTCTGTTTCATTGTCTCACAACCTCAATGCCAAGTGTCTCAAGCCTTGACGCCGCCGAAGCGCCGGTCGCGCTTCTGATAGTCGATGATGGCGGCATCGAGCGCCCGCTCGTCGAAGTCGGGCCAGAGCGTGTCGCAGAAATAGAACTCCGCATAGGCGCACTGCCACAACAGGAAGTTGCTCAGGCGCAGCTCGCCGCTCGGGCGGATGATCAGATCCGGGTCGGGAATCCCGTCGGAATAGAGGTAATGGCCGAAGCCCTCCTCCGTCAGCGCCTCGGGCGAGGCCTTCCCGTCCGCGCAGTCGCGTGCAAAGGCGCGCGCCGCGCGCAGAATCTCGTCGCGCCCGCCGTAGTTCAGGCAGACGTCGGCCTGAAAGCCCTCGATATGCGAGGAAATCTCGTTCGTTTTCTCGATAAGCGCCTGCAGCTCCGGCGAGATGGTGCTCAGATCGCCCAGAAAGCGCAGGCGGATCTGGTCGCGCTCCATGCTGTCGATTGCCTCGAGCATGTACTGCTTCAGCAGACCCATGATCGTGGAAACCTCGTCGGCGGGGCGCTTCCAGTTCTCGGTGGAAAAGGCGTAAACCGTGAGGTACTGCACGCCGAGATCCTTGCAGTACGTCGCGATTTTGCGGAACGTCTCCGCACCGACCTTATGTCCGGCAGTGCGAGGCAGCCCGCGCTGCTTCGCCCAACGACCGTTGCCGTCCATAATAATAGCGATGTGGCGGGGAAGGCGGCCCATGTCCACCTGCCCCGCCTCGCTATGAGACTTTTTCTTGCCGAACAGCCCCATCAGACCGACATCAGTTCCTTTTTCTTGTTTTCGAGGAGCTTGTCGATCTCCTTGCAGCTGTCGTCGGTCAGCTTCTGCAGATCCTTCTCGGCGATCTTCAGCTCATCCTCGGTGATCTCGGAGGCCTTCTGCGCCTTCTTGAAATACTCCATGGCGTCGCGGCGGACGTTGCGCACGGCAATCTTGCCCGTCTCGGCGTACTTGTGGATCAGCTTGACGAGTTCCTTGCGGCGCTCCTCCGTCAGCTGCGGGAAGGCCAGACGGATGACCTTGCCGTCGTTCTGGGGATTGATGCCGAGGTCGGACTCCTGAATCGCCTTCTCGATGGCCTTGACGGCGGACGCGTCCCACGGGGAGATGGCGAGCGTCCGGGGATCGGGCGAGGAGATGGACGCGATCTGCTGGATGGGGGTAGGCGTGCCGTAATAGTCGACGCTGATGCGGTTGAGCACGGACGCGTTGGCGCGGCCGGCGCGCACGGTGGCGAAGTCATTCTCGACCGCCTCGACGCTCTTTTTCATTTTGTCTTCGTAAACCTTGTATTCGTCTTTCAGCATGGGGTTATGCCTCCTTCACAATTGTTCCGATTTTTTCACCGCGCAGCGCGCGGACGATGTTGTACGGGTCCTTGAGCGCGAACACCAGCACCGGGATGTGGTTATCCATGGAAAGGCTGGTGGCTGTGCTGTCCATGACGGCCAGATGGCGGCCGAGCACCTCGTCATAGGTGATGGCGTCAAACTTCACGGCGTTTTCGTTCTTGGCCGGGTCGCTGTCGTAGACGCCGTCGATGTTCTTGGCGAGCAGGATGACCTCCGCGCCGATCTCCGCCGCGCGCAGCACCGCCGCCGTGTCGGTGGAGAAGAACGGGCAGCCGATGCCGCAGCCGAAGATCACCACGCGGCCCTTCTCGAGATGGCGGATGGCCTTTGCGCGGATGTAGGGCTCGGCAACCGCCCGGATCTCCAGCGCCGTCTGCACGCGCACGTCCACGCCCTTCTGCTCGAGCACGTCCGCCAGCGCCATGCAGTTCATCGCCGTGGCGAGCATACCCATGTGGTCCGCGCGGGTGCGCTCG
Organism: uncultured Eubacteriales bacterium; assembly: GCA_900552475.1. Taxonomy (GTDB): domain Bacteria; phylum Bacillota; class Clostridia; order Oscillospirales; family Oscillospiraceae; genus Vescimonas. The sequence continues at coordinate 19,904 of USAC01000026.1, forward strand.
ATGTAGCCCTCGCCGTTTTTCACGCCGCGCCAGAAGTTGCCGCCGCCGATGACAATGCCTACCTGCACGCCCATGGCCACGCACTCCCGGATGACGTCGGCCACCTGACCCATCACCTGGAAATCCAGTCCAAAATGCTTGTCGCCCGCCAGTGCCTCTCCGCTGATTTTGAGAAGCACCCGCTTATATTTTGGTTCGTCCATCATCTTACCTCCTAAGTTCATGCTGACGCCGCGCCAGCAGCCCCGCCAGCAGCAGCCCAAGCAGCACGAGAGACGCAAACTCCAACGGGAGAAACTCCATATACATCCGCAGATGCTCCGCCCGGTGTACCGCCGCGTGGCAGCAGAGCGCCGCGGCGACAAACCCGCCGAGCGGCAGGATGAGCTTCCAGCGCCCGCGGATCGGCAGAACAGAGTCCCGCTGCACCAAAAGGTGCACGACCCCCGCCGCCACGACGCACAGCAGAATCCCGCCGAGCACATAGCAGCAGTCCGTCAGAATCTCGCTGTGACTCCCCGGATGCTGCACAACCCAGTTGAACTCCTCGTACGTCAGCTTGCGCAGATTCGGCGCAAAAACGAATTCGTCCCGCATTGCAAAATAGATGAAGCCAAACAGAAGCTGGCTCAGCACGCCGGCCGCGCCATAGGCGCAGACGACTCTCTTCGCCGCTTTGTCCATCCGGTGTTCCTCCTTTTCGCCTGTCCGTCCGCCCTCTTTTCGTGCTTTGTGTTGGGCATGCCGCGCGGCAGTCTCCGCCGGGTGCGGCTTGCATGGTCGGGTCTATTTTACCTTATTTTCCGTCTCTTGCATAGGGGGCAAACGGATTTTTTCCGGATTTTTCTCCGGCGGCCCCCGCGCGGGCGCGCTTGTATTTTTTCCGCGCGGGCTGTATAATGGGAAAAAACGGGCCGCGGCGGCGTTTTCCGCGCCGCGCCACTTTACGACAGAAAGGCACGAACACCGATGAATCTGCGCCATGTATACGGGAAAACCTATGTGGCTGAGGCGACGACCGCCCTCATCCCCATCTATAAGCTCAACGACCGCGACGTTGTCCTCTTCGACACGGGCTATGCCAAGCTTGACCGCAGCGGCCTGACGAATCTGCTCGAGGAAAACGGCCTGCACCCGCGCGGCGTGATCTGCTCGCACGCGCACTTCGACCACACCGGCAACGTCCACTATCTCCAGCAGCGCTACGGTACGCTCGCCGCCGCGCAGATCATCGAGGCGGGCATCTCCGTTAATCCCGACGCCTACCGCGCCAACTATGTCGCCCTGACCTACGGCAAGAGCCGTGAGATTTTCCTTGAGGAGTGCTTCATCGCCGATGCGATCATACCCGCCGACGCCGACCACCTCGACTTCTGCGGCGAGTGCTTCGGGATTCTCCAGCTCCCCGGCCACTCCGCAGGGCACATCGGCATCGTCACGCCCGACGGCGTCGCCTACCTCGGCGACTGCCTGATCGACCAGGGGCAGATCGACGCGGCCAAGCTGCCCACGAGCATGTTCATCGAGCGCGACCTCGAGAGCAAGCGCTCCCTGCGCACGCTGCGCGCCCCGGCCTATATCCTCGCGCACAAGGCGGTCGTCACCGACCTGAGCGCGCTGATCGACAGCAACATCGCCTTTCTTCTGCAGAAGAGCGCGGAGATGCTCGACTGCCTGACCGACGGCATGACGTTCGCCGACTGGATCTACACCTTCTGCAGGCGCGAGCAGGTGCGCACGAAGAACGAGCTGAAGTTCAGCGTCGTCGAGCGCAACTTCGATAACTTCGTCGACTGGCTCGTCGACACCGGCCGCGTGGAGGTGCGGCGGGAGTTCTGCGCGAAGCACTACTACCGCGTCGGATAAAATGACGGTGTCATTTCATCCGATGGGGATTTTGCTGCGCTCTGCGCCTCGGCTGGCTATGCCAGCCTGCGACGCTCGCTCCGCGCAGGGAATTTTTCGACGTACACGCCGCCGCGAAAAACGGATCAAACTGTATTCGTGGCTTGCGAGCCGCGAACTCGGTGAGACCTGAAAGGATCGCCCGGCTGTGCCGGGCGATCCTTTTGTTTTAGCTGTTTCTTCTGAGATACTTATAATCCTGCCGCAGGATGTTGCGGATGAACGGGGTCAGGAGGACGGCGTCCGAGGCGATCCACGCCATGGGATCCGCGGCGCAGAGGGCATAGAACGCCAACGGCGGGGCTGCGGCGCTCACCGCGCCGCCCGCGATGGCCGGCGGCAGCAGCAGGCACACCGCGATGCGCGCCACCAACTCCGCCGCGCCCGCGCCGAGCACATAGCCCGACTGGCCGATGCCCTGCACGCAGTTGCGTACGACGAAAATGCCGCCGAGGAACAGGTACATCGAGAAGTCGACATAGAGCAGCGTATTGCCGTAGCGGATCGTCTCAGCCGTGATCTTGTCGGCGCTCAGGAACAGCCGCAGGTACGCCCCACCGATGCTCGAGAGCAGCCCCGCCATCACGACAATGGCCGCAATGACGACCATGATGATGAGCGCCTGCAGCGTACCCTTCCTGACGCGGTCCGTGCGGCCCGCGCCGAGATTCTGCGCCGTGAAGCTCGTCATCGCCGCACCGAGGGCGTTGAGCGGGGTCATCATGAGAGTGTTGACCTTGTTTGCCGCACCGAAACCGTTCTGCGCCGCGCTCGAGACCATCGCCCCGTCCAGCATGTCGAACTTCACCACGCAGCCCTGCATCACGATGATACCAACGGAGAGCACAGAAAACTGTAGGCCAAGCGGGATGCCCTGCACAATGTGGCGGCGCAGATCCCAATGCGTGATACGCCAGTCCTCGCGGTGCAGGCGCAGCTCCGGGTACTTCGCAAACGCGTAGGCAAAGCACGCCAGCGTGCTCACAAGCTGCGCCGTGACCGTCGCGACCGCCGCGCCCGCGACGCCCCAGCGGAATGTGATGATGAACAGCAGGTCGAGCCCGATGTTCAGCACCGTCGAAAACAGCAGGAACAGCAGCGGCGTGACCGAGTCGCCCAGACTGCGCAGGAATGAGCAAATAAAGTTATAGAACAGCTGCGCACCTGTGCCGCCGAAGATGATCGCGCAGTAGGTAAAGGCCGCTCGGTAGATCTCGGGGCTATCGGGCGTGACGTTGATCCACGCGAGCAGCGGGTTGAGCAGCACCAGCGCCAGCGCCGTCAAAAGCACCGTCAGCGCCGCCGAGAGGACGATTTGCGTCGTCAGCGAGCGGCGCACGCCCGCCTGGTCCCGCGCGCCGACACGCGAGGACGTCACCACGCAGAAGCCCGCGCTCACGCCGAAGGCGAACTGCAGGAAGATCGCTACGATCGAGGTCGTATCGTTCACACCCGCGACCTCCCCCGCTGAGAGCGTCTGGCCGACGATGGCCGCGTCGCTGATGGTATAGATCTGCTGCAGCAGATACGACAGGATCACCGGCGTCGCGAACGACAGGATCGTCCGCCAGCAGGATCCCTGTGTCAGATCGCGCGGCTGAAAGAGCGCGCGGAGCGTTTCCCCGAAATGGTTCATTTTCATCGTAAAATCCCCGTAAATTTCAATCTTTTCACAATTCTTTGTTGCGGGAGAGATTATAGTCTCCGCGACTTCCCTTGTCAAGTGGGAACTTTCACAGCTTTTCCGCCGCCTGAAGGCTGTAAATCCGAAAAAATGCAGGTGCGGCAGAGCCGCACCGGTACATGGCCTGACATAAAGTCTCACAGAGTTCGCGCCGCCGCAGCGGCGCGAAAAAGATCCAATCCGTTTTTTGCGGCGGCGTGTACGCCGCAAAAACACTTTGCGCGCAGAAAGAGGCACTTCGTAAGGAAGTAGCCTCCTTCTGCTTTTGTAATCAGCCGGATTGATTGGATTGTAGGCAAAAAACAATCATATTGGAGGACTGCAAAATGGAGAAGTGCACCTACAACGAGAAGAACGGACTTTGACGCTGGCGTCCACCTTCATTTTTGTGATGTCATTTCTGACGAATTGAAGCGGCATGATTCTATCCTCCGTCCGATCAAAGCGGCATCGGTGTCCGGGCAATCAGAATGACCGCCAGAATTGCGCCCACAAATGCCGCAGCCCCTATGACAGCCAATACCTTTTTGCTGAGTTTCTTCTTCGCTGCCTTGCCAATCAGCGCGGCGCAAGCCATGCAGATAGCCGCCGCCACAAGCGCAATGCCCAGCGTTTCCCATAGCCAAGAAAGTTCATGTAGGATTTTCATGCGTTCATCATCTCCTGTTCG
>USAC01000027.1 GCA_900552475.1 uncultured Eubacteriales bacterium
GGCTCCCACGGATCCCCCCGCGCCCTAACGGGGCGCTAACGCCCGTGCGCCGCAACGGGCTATGGCCCTTCCCGGCGCACGGGCTCCTTTATCAAAAAGCCGATGGCCTTTTTGATAAAGGAAATTTCGCTGCGTTTCGCGCCTTGCCCCGCCATAGGCGGGTCTGCGACACTCTCTCCGCGCAGAGTGTCTTTTGCGGCGTACACGCCGCCGCAAAAAAACGGATTGGATCTTTTTCGCGCCGCTGCGGCGGCGCGAACTCTGTGAGACTGTTTTGGACGAACTAAAAATCCCACTGAAAAGCGATGGATTTTCAGTGGGATTTTCTAATAATTATTGTGTGCTTACGCTTTTTTGCAGGAACTCTGCGAAGCGGCGGGCGAGGGCGGTGGTGCGGCGGGGGAGGAGAATGCCGACGGTGCGCTGCATCGGCGGTGAGAGCGGGCGGACGGAGACACCGCTGTCCGCCGTCTCAAGCGACATCTCCGGCAGGATCGTCACGCCCAGCCCCTGCCGCACGAGCGAGAGCAGAGCCGAGTCGTCATCCGACGAGATGGAGACGGTCTGGCGCAGCTGCGAGCGACCCCACGGCTGGATGTGCGCGCGCAGGTCGCGCGAATCCGGCATGATAAACGGGCAGCGCCCCAGCAGCTCCGCATCGATGCGCGCGTCCGGGTGCGGCGCGCCGCCGCGCGGAAAGACGGCCAGCAGCGGGTCGCTGAGCAGGGGAATCCACTCGCAGCTGCCGCGCAGCACCTCGTCGGCGAGCGCGAGATCCACGCTGCGCTGCGCCGCCCAGTCGGCAACCTCGTCCCCGCCGAGACGCAGGTCGAGCTGAATCTCCGGGTGCAGCAGACGGAAGCGCTGGATCCGCTGCGGGAGCCACCGCTTGGCGATGCTCGGAAACGCCCCGATCACGATCGTTTTGCGCTGCGGGCCGGAAAACTGCTCGCTCTCGTGGCGCAGCTGCAGAAGCGCCTGATCCGCCGCCTGAAAATAGGGGAGCAGGTGCTCGGCGCTCTCGGTCATCGTGACGCCGCTGTGGCTGCGCCGGAGCAGGCGGCAGCCCACCTCCTGCTCGAGGTGCTTCATCATCTGCGTCAGGCCCGACTGGGTATAGTTCAGCTCCTGCGCCGCCCGGCGCAGGCTGCCCAGCTGAATGATTGTCAGAAATGCCCGGATTTTTTTGTCGTCCATTGCCCCGTGCGCTTCCTTTCTCTGTAAAGGGGATATAACACTTCGTAATATCTATGATTATATAACAGTGCTTCCCAGGTGGCAAGAAAAAGTATAGAATAAGTCCGAATTTCAGGAAAGAGGGAATTACAGATCGTTATGAATGCATGGAAAATTACTCTGCGTAAAACGCTGCGCGCGGCACTGGGGCTGCTGGTCTGCTCCATCGGTTCCTATTGCACCATTGTGGCCGACGTCGGCCTTGCCCCGTGGGATGCGCTGTTTATGGGCGTGAGCGAGCACCTGCCCGTGAGCTACGGGACGGTCTCCGTCACCTGCGGCCTGATCGTCGTGGTGGTCGACCTGCTGATGCATGAGAAGATCGGCGTGGGCATGCTGCTCGATGCGTTTATGGTCGGCAAGGTGATCGATCTGCTGCGCTATCTCGACGTGCTGGCCCAGCCGACGTCGTATGCTATGCGCGTGGGGCTGATGATCCTCGGCATCACCATTCTGTGCTGCGGTCTGCCGATTTATATGGGCGCGGGCCTGTGCTGCGGGCCGCGTGATGCGCTGCTCGTCGGCCTTGGCAAGCGTGTGCGCAAGATCCCCATCGGCGTGGTCAACATGATCATGTTTGCTGTCGTTGTGCTTGTAACGCTCATGCTGCGCGGGCCGATCGGCATCGGTACGCTGCTGGCTGTGGCGCTGCAGGGCCCGATCATGCAGCTGGTGTTCCATATCACGCACTTTGAGCCGCGCGACGTCGAGCAAGAGTCGCTCATCGAGACGTTCCGCAAGCTCTTCCCCGTCCATGTCCCCGATCCCGCCGCCGCGGAGGACGTCACCCGCAATTCCTGACAAAAGCACAAAAAATCCGCGTATCGCCGACCGATACGCGGATTTTTTATTTAGCAGAAGCAGAAAAGTCTCACAGAGTTCGCGGCTCAAAAGCCGCGAAAAAGATCCAATCCGTTTTTCGCGGAAAGAGTGTGTTTTTGCGTGCGCAGCGCACAAAAATGCGCGGTTCGGAGTGAAACCTCACAAAAAGGGTTGTGCCCTTTTTGTGAACTAAAAATACGCCGGCGACAGCATCGCGATCGCGTGCAGCTCCTGCTCGCTGGGGTTATACAGCCGGTGCGGCGTGTTCGCGGGGAGGTAGATACAGTCGCCCTCCTCCAGCCGGTAGACGTCCGTCTCCGTGTGATATTCCAGCACGCCCTGCAGCACCACCGAGCACTCAGCGGCCTCCGGGTGGAGCATCGCGGTCGCGCTGCCCCACGTCCTAGGGCTGAGCGAGTAGTGGATGACCTCGATCTGGTTGCCGCGGTCGTGCGTGCGGCGGAAGGGGGTGAGGAATTCATACTCGGTGTTCACGTCGGCAAATTTGATCTTTGTGCGGGCACTGCGCGGCGTGACCACGATCTCCTCGGGTGCCTGCTCCGCCATCAGCAGAGCCGCCATCGGCACATTCAGCACCTCGGCGATACGCATCATCACATTCATGGAGGGCTTGATCTGGTCATGCTCAATCTGAGAGATGTAGCCCGGCGTGACACTTGCACGCTGCGCCAGCTCCTTGGCCGTCAGCCCCATCTCCATCCGAATTTCTCTGATACGTTCTCCCAGCAAATTCCGCACCTCCGATAATTTTCATTAACTGCTATATTATATGAAAAATACAGGATAAATGCAAGAGGGACTTTCGCCGCTTTTACGCGCGGGCGAGTGCAACGAGCACCCGCGTCATTTTCTGCAGCGATTCGACGGGGATATACTCGTGGATGCTGTGGAAGTTCAGACCGCCTGTGGAGAGGTTCGGGCAGGGCAGACCCTCCCAGCTCAGACGCGCGCCGTCCGTGCCGCCGCGGATGGCGACGATGCGCGGCGCAACATCTGCGGCACGCATGGCGGCCTGCGCGTTTTCGATAAGGTCCATGTGGGGGAGAATTTTTTCCTTCATATTATAGTAGCTGTCGCGCACCGTCAGCTCAAAGCTGCCCGCGCCCCAGACGGTGTTGAGATAATCCGCCGTCCGGCGCAGAAAGTCCTTGCGCGTCTCGAACTTCTTCCGGTCGTGGTCGCGCACGATCAGCTGCACGCGCGCAAGGCTCTCATCGCCCTCCATCGCGCAGACGTGGTAAAAGCCCTCATAGCCCTCCGTGTGGGCGGGCGTCTGCGCCGGTGGCAGGAGTGAGAGAAACTGGTTCGCCATCAGGACGGCGTTTTTCATCTTGTTCTTCGCCTCGCCGGGGTGGATGTTCAGACCGCGGACGGTCAGCTCCGCCGCCGCGGCGTTGAAGTTCTCATACTCAATCTCACCGAGCTCGCCGCCGTCGACGGTGTAGGCCACCGGGGCGGGGAACTTCGCTCGGTCGAAGTGGTCCGCGCCGCGGCCAATCTCCTCGTCCGGCGTGAAGCAGACGGCAATGGCGCGGTGCGGGATCTCCGGATGCGCGAGCAGCTCCGCGCAGGCGGAGACGATCTCGGCCACACCCGCCTTGTCGTCCGCGCCGAGGAGCGTCGCGCCGTCGGTCACGATCAGTTCCTGCCCGACATAGCGCTCCAGCGACGGATAGTCCCGCGGCGAGAGCACCGACGCGCCGAGCGCCAGCTCGCCGCCCTCATAGCGCACGACGCGCGGCTGAACGTTTTCGCCGCTCGCGGCGGGCGCGGTGTCCATGTGGGCGATCAGGCCGAGGGGGCGTGCGTCCTCGCAACCGGGCGAGGCAGGCAGGTGCGCGTAGACATAGCCGTATTCGTCAAGCTGCGCGCCCTTCATCCCGAGCGCGTCCAGCTCGTCGGCCAGAGCCTGGCCCAAGACGCGCTGACGCGCCGTGCTGGGGACAGTGTCGGACGACTCGTCCGACGTCGTATAAAAGCGCACATAGCGCAGAAATCTCTCCAGAACCATGGTGCATACCTCCATAAAAGATTTATATCCTGCTGTTCTTGGGCAATATATGCGCCGCGCATGCCCGCTCAAGCAGCGCCTGCACGTCCTCCTGCGGGAGGTCGCTGAGCGGGCGCAGCGGGGCGGGGGAGCTGTCATAGGGAAGAAGCTGCTTTTCAAAGGAGCCCATATCGTACCAGCGGCCGTTCTTGAAGCCGGAGCTGTGCCACACGCCGCAGAGCTTGAAGCCGAAGTGCCGGTGCAGCGCCTCGCTCTTCGTGTTCGGGAGCGTCACGAGCGCGTAGGCCGTGCGCACGTTCTGCAGGCGCAGCAGCTCGAGCAGGAGCGTGTAGAGCTGCGAGCCGATGCCGTGCGACACGCAGCCCCGGTCGAGGTAGACCGACAGCTCCGCGCCCCACTGATAGGCCGCGCGTTCCTGAAAACGGTGCGCGTAGGCGTATCCGAGCACTTCCCCGTCCTCAATGTAGACGAGATAGGGGTAGACCGCCTGGATGTCCCGGATGCGCCGGGCAAACTCCTCCTCTGAGGGGAGGGTATACTCAAAGGTGATGGGCGTTTCGATATACTGCGCGTAGATGCGCAGCAGGGCGGCCGCGTCGTCCGGCGCGGCAAAGCGAATGGTGTTCATAGTGCCTCCTTTTGTATGAGCCGCGTCATGTCCTCGGGGATCGGAGCCGTGACGGTGATATCCGCGCCGCTGAGCGGCTGGCGCAGGTGCAGAATATAGCTGTGGAGCGCCGGGCGGGCGATGAGCGCGCGGTCCTTCGTGCCGTAGAGCCAATCCCCGGCGAGCGGATGGCCGATGGCGGCGAGGTGGACGCGCAGCTGATGCGTGCGCCCCGTGGCGGGCAGCAGCCGCAGCAGGGAGAGATCCTCGCCGGAGGAGAGTGTCTCATATGTCGTGCGGGAGGGCAGGCCGTCCGGGTCGATTTTCCGCCGCAGGACGGACGACGGGTCGCGCCCGATGGGGAGCGTGATCTCCCCTGCGGGCGGCTGCGGCTGCCCCAGACAGACCCCGCGGTACTCACGGTAAAAATCTCCCGAGTGCAGCAGTGCCATGCACCGCGCGTGCATGTACCCCGTCTTGGCGACGACCATCGCGCCGGTGGTGCCGCGGTCGAGCCGGTTCACGCAGTGAAAGCTGTCCTGCCCGAGATAGTGGACGACCGAGCCCGCGACGGTGACCGTCTCCTCCGTCAGCGCGGCGGAGTGGATGGCGATCCCGGCGGGCTTGTTGAGTACCAGCAGATCCTCGTCCTCATAGAGAATGTCGAGCGGAAAGTCGACGGGGCAGATGTGCTCGCTGCTCCCCGGCGGGTCGGAGACGTCCGCCGTCAGCACGTCGCCCGTGTGGGCGGGGGTGTTTACCGGCACGCTCCGGCCGTTGAGAAGGATCCCGCCGTTCCACTTCAGATGCTTGAGCAGCGTTGTCGACAGCTGCCAGCGGCTGCGCAGCAGGTGCTTCACGCGCTGGCCGTCCTCCGCAGGCGTGACGATATGTTCGAGAATCCGCATGCATCTGCCTCCCATTTGATGATTTTTCATTATAGCATATTTCACCCCGTTGTGATACACTTATTTTGTCCAGCGCGCCGCGCCGGACGGAGTACGGATGATAAAGGGGTATGAGTATGGCCAGTAAGGTTTATTTTGCGGATCTGCGCGCGGATTATCACGAGAATCTCCAGCAGAAGCTGACCCGCCTGATGAAGACGGCAGGCATGGGCGACATTGACTTCAAAGACAAGTACGCGGCGATCAAGCTGCACTTCGGCGAGCCTGGCAATCTCGCTTTCCTGCGCCCGAACTGGGCGAAAACGGTGGCGGACTTCATTAAGGAGCGCGGCGGCAAGCCCTTCCTGACCGACTGCAACACGCTCTATGTCGGCGGACGCAAGAACGCGCTCGACCACATGGATTCCGCCAATCTCAACGGCTTCGGCCCCATGACGACGGGCTGCCAGATCATCATCGCCGACGGCCTGAAGGGCAACGACGAGGTGGAGGTGCCCGTCGAGGGCGGCGAGTATGTTAAAAACGCCAAGATCGGCCGTGCCGTGATGGATGCCGACGTATTCATCTCCCTGACGCATTTCAAGGGGCATGAGTCGGCAGGCTTCGGCGGATGTCTCAAGAACATCGGCATGGGCTGCGGCAGCCGCGCCGGCAAGATGGAGCAGCACAACGCCGGCAAGCCCCACATCGCGCAGGAGCTCTGTATCGGCTGCGGCCAGTGCCGCAAGATCTGTGCGCATGACGCACCGTCCATCGTCGACCGCAAGGCCAGCATCGACCAGAACAAGTGCGTCGGCTGCGGCCGCTGTATCGCCATCTGTCCGAAGAATGCGGTGCAGGTGAATTTCGACGAGTCGACGAGCAACCTCAACCGCAAGATCGCCGAGTATACGAAGGCTGTCGTCGACGGGCGTCCGTGCTTCCATATCTCGCTGGTGATCGATGTGTCCCCGAACTGCGACTGCCATACCGAGAACGATCTGCCGATCGTCCCGAGCGTCGGTATGTTTGCCTCGTTCGACCCTGTGGCGCTTGACATGGCCTGTATCGACGCGGTAAACGCCCAGATACCGATGCGCGGTTCCGTAGCGGACTGCCCGGCGGACGACGCGCACGCGCACGACCACTTCCAGCGGATCCATCCGCACACGGATTGGCGCAGCTGCCTTGAGCATGCGGAGAAGATCGGCATCGGCATGCGGGAATATGAGCTGATCAAGATCTGAATTTTAATCACGCAAACAAGCTCCAAAGGGCCATGCCCTTTGGAGCTTGTTTGCGTGAAAAGATTTTCGCTCCGAACCGCGCGTTTTACCCGCCGTGGGCGGGCAAAACACACTCTGGCCCGACATCAACCGTCGGGTCTGCCGAGGCCAGTTCCTTTGGGCCAAGGCCTGCTCCGCGCAAAGTGTTTTTTGCGACGTATACGCCGCCGCAAAAAACGGATTACATCTTATTCGCGGCGCTGCGGCGCCGTGAACTCTGTGAGACTTTTTGCCGTCAGCTCGGCCCGCATCGGATAGTATACATTCATATGCATAGTGCGCTTTGTTCGTAACATGGTTAGAAACGCGGAGCGAACTCGTTTTGCGTCCGAAGCGGCCACGACGGCGCAGCTGGCCACAATTTCAATAATGAAAATGAGATGCACAGAATATTAAAATTCCACTATCCGGTAAAACGACCGCTAAAAACACTGTATTTCCAAGAAAACCACCAAAATCCGCTAAAAAATCAGAAAAAGCCCTTGCGTTTTTCGGGAAGGCTATGCTATAATCAGTTCACCTGAGCAGCCCGAGCTGCTTCCCGGAGCCGAAGCTCGCGGACTGTCCCCGGCACGAAGATAGGAAACGAAAAGCATGTATGCACAGGAAGGCATACGATCCCTCCACGGGGGATCGTATGCCTTTTTATTATTGCCACACGGAGGTTGAGGATCTATGGATCTGAAAGAATTTTTCCGCCAGCACCCCAAGGCGGCCATCGCCTTTTCCGGCGGCGTCGACTCGAGCTATCTGCTGTACGCGGCGCTGCAGTGCGGCGCGGATGTCCGCGCCTATTACGTCAAGGGCGCGTTCCAGCCGCAGTTTGAGCTGGATGACGCGCAGCGTCTTGCCCGCGACATTCACGCGCCGATGACGGTGCTGCGCGCGGACGTGCTGCGGGACGAGACGGTGACGGCCAATCCCGCCAACCGCTGCTATTACTGCAAGAAGGTCGTGTTCTCCTCGATTGCGCAGGCCGCGTTGGCCGACGGGTACACGGTGCTGCTCGACGGCACGAACGCGAGCGACGACGCAGGCGACCGCCCCGGCATGCGCGCGCTGCAGGAGCTGCAGGTGCTCTCGCCGCTGCGCCTGTGCGGCCTGACGAAGCCGGAGATCCGGCGGCTGTCGAAAGAGGCGAGGCTATTCACCTGGGACAAGCCCGCCTACGCGTGTCTCGCCACGCGCATCCCGACGGGGGAGAAGATCACCGCCGAGAAGCTCAGCGCGACGGAGAGCGCCGAGGGCGAGCTGTTCGCTATGGGCTTCACCGACTTCCGCGTGCGCTGGTACGCGGGCGCGGCGCGGCTGCAGTTCCCGGCGGTACAGCTGCCGCGTGTGCTCGAGCGGCGTGAGGAGATCCTGACGAAGCTGAAAAAATACTATCCGGCGGTGCTGCTGGATCTGGAGGTGCGCGGATGAACAGCGACACGAGAAGAACGCTTGAGGCGCTGAAAAGCGGCGAGATCACCGTCGACGAGGCGATGCTCGCCATCAAGAAGGAGCCTTTCGCCGACATCGGCTATGCCAAGGTCGACCTCCACCGCGGCATCCGGCAGGGCGCGGCCGAGGTGATCTACGGCGCGGGCAAGACGGCCGCGCAGATGATCGGCATCATAGGCGTGATGCTCAAAAACGGCGTGAAAACGATTCTGATTACGCGTCTTTCGCCCGAATCGGCGGCGAAGATTCAGGAGGTGTACCCGGCGCTCGACTACCGTGCGGGCGAGCACATCGGCATCTACGGTGAGATGCCGGAGCCGACGGGGCTCGGCAAGATCGTCGTCGCGACGGGCGGCACGTCCGACATCCCCGTGGCCGAGGAGGCTGCGCTCACCGCAGAGGTACACGGCAACGAGGTTGTGCGGCTCTATGACGTGGGTGTCGCGGGGCTGCACCGGACACTGGCGCATCTGGACGAGCTCATGAGCGCGAGTGTCATCATCGCCATCGCTGGCATGGAGGGCGCACTCGCCAGCGTGATCGGAGGTCTTGCCGACTGCCCGGTCATCGCGGTGCCGACGAGCGTGGGCTACGGCGCGTCGTTCGGGGGCGTTTCGGCGCTGCTGTCGATGCTCAACTCCTGCGCGAGCGGCGTGTCCGTTGTGAATATCGACAACGGCTTCGGTGCGGGCTACCTCGCCAGCATGATCAACCACATTGGAGGGACGAAATGAGAACGCTTTATCTCGACTGCGGCATGGGCGCGGCGGGCGACATGCTGACGGCGGCTCTGCTGGAGCTGCTGCCCGATCCGGAGAGCTTTGTAAAGGAACTGAACGCGCTGGGGATCCCCGGCGTGGAGTACGTCCGCGAGGACGCGGTCAAATGCGGCATCGGCGGCACGCACATGTCGGTGAGAATCCACGGCGAAGAGGAGTCCGAGGAGATGCTCCACCATCACCACGAGCATGAACACCATCATGAGTATGACCATGAGCATACGCATGACTACGGCCACGGCGAGCACCACCATCACCAACACAGCGGCCTGCACGATATTGAGCATATAGTGCGCGGGCACCTGCACCTGCCGCAGCAGGTGCAGGACGACATCCTCACGGTCTACGGCCTGATTGCCGAGGCGGAGAGCCGCGCACACGGCATGCCGGTGGAGGAGATCCACTTCCACGAGGTCGGCACGATGGACGCCATCGCCGACGTGACGGCGGTGTGCCTGCTGATGAATCGGCTGGCGCCGGATGAGGTCGTCGTCTCGCCGATCCACGTTGGGAGCGGGCAGTTGCGCTGCGCGCACGGGATTTTGCCCGTCCCCGCACCGGCGACGGCGTTTATCCTGCGGGACGTCCCGATCTACGGCGGGACGGTGCAGGGCGAGCTCTGCACCCCGACGGGCGCGGCGCTGCTGCGCCATTTCGCCACGCGCTTCGGCGCGATGCCGCCCATGCGCGTGCAGGCCATCGGCTACGGCATGGGCAAGAAGGACTTCGAAGCGGCGAACTGCGTGCGCGCGATGCTCGGCGAGAGCGGCTCGGCGGGCGACACCGTGACGGAGCTGAGCTGCAACGTCGACGACATGACGGGCGAAGCCGTCGGCTTCGCGCTGGAGGAGCTGCTCGCCGCGGGTGCGCTCGAGGCGTTCACGGTGCCCGTCGGGATGAAGAAGTCCCGCCCGGGCGTGATGCTCTGCGTCCTCTGCCGTGAGCAGGACAGCGAGCGCATCGCGGGGCTGATGCTGCGCCACACGACGAGCATCGGCGTGCGCGCCCACAGCTGCCGCCGCTATGTGCTCACGCGCCGGATCGAAACGGTGCAGACGCCCTACGGCGAGGTGCGCCGCAAGCTCTCCGAGGGCTATGGCGCGTCCCGCGTGAAATATGAATACGACGATCTGGCCCACATCGCACGCGAGACGGGCCGCACGCTCGACGAAGTCCGGTCGGAGCTGACGCACTGACCGATAAAATAAATGCCCCCGGCCTGTCAGCAGCAGACCGGGAGCGGTACCCGCACAGATCGAATCAATCAAGGCGGTAACTGCATTATAGCACGACTGCCGGAAAAAGAAAGGAAATTTTTTATGAAAAAAGCCATGTCTTTGCTGCTGGCGCTGGTGATGGTGCTGTCGCTCGCGGCCTGCGGAAGCGGCGGAAGTGCCGACGACAACAGCAGCGGCACCACCCTTGTCTACGGCTCCGCCGACTATACGCGCATCAACCCCGCGATGGATGAGCACGGGGAGATCAACCTCCTACTCTTCAACGGCCTGACCGCCCACGACGGCAACGACCAGATCGTCCCCGGCCTCGCCGAGACGTGGGACTATGACGAGCAGACCTATACCTATACCTTCCACCTGCGCGAGGGCGTGAAGTGGCACGACGGCGAGCCGTTCACGGCGGATGACGTCAAGTTCACCATCGAGGCCATCATGGACCCCGAGAACGGCTCCGAGAACGCGCCGAACTACGAGGACGTCGAGGAGATCACCATCATCGACGCGCAGACCGTCGCTTTCCGTCTCACCGAGCCGAACGTGGCGTTTCTGGAGTATATGACGATGGGCATCCTCCCGCAGCACCTGCTCGCCGGGCAGGACATGCAGGAGTCCGACTTTTTCCGCAGCCCCGTCGGCACCGGCCCGTATAAGCTCGAGAGCTGGGACGCGGGCCAGTCAATCGTGCTGGTGAAGAACGAGGACTACTACCTCGGCGCGCCGAAGATCGACCGCGTGATCTTCAAGATCGTCCCCGACGACAACGCGCAGGCCGTGCAGCTGCAGTCCGGCGAGCTGGATCTGGCGCTGCTTGACCCGAAGAACGCCCAGAGCTTCGCCGGTACGGACGGCTATACGCTCTATGACATGACGACGGCGGACTACCGCGGCATTCTCTTCAACTTCGCCAACGACTACTGGACGGCGAACCGCGACATCATCCCCGCCATCTGCTATGCCATCGACCGGCAGGCGATTGTCGACTCCGTCCTCCTCGGCGAGGGCATGCCCGCCTACGGCCCGCTGCAGCGGAACATCTACAACGACGAGAGCGTCGAGCACTACGACTATAACCCCGACAAGGCGCGCGCCATCCTCGAGGATGCGGGCTGCACGCTGGGCGCGGACGGCTTCTATACCCGCGGCGGCGAGCAGCTGGCCTTCACGATCAGCGTCATGTCCGGCGAGCAGGACCGCATCGACATCGCGCAGGCCGCGGCGCAGCAGATCCGCGCGATCGGTATCAACTGCACCGTGGAGATCCCCGCGCAGATGGACTGGGGCGGCCAGATGGCCTGCCTCATCGGCTGGGGCAGCCCCTTCGACGCGGACGACCACACTTATAAAGTCTTCGGCACCGATAAGGGCGCGAACTACTCGAGCTATTCCAACACCGCCGTCGACGAGGCGCTGATCAAGGCGCGCCAGTCCGACGACCCGGCGGTGCGCAAGGCGTACTACGCCGACTTCCAGCAGGCGCTGGCGGCCGATCCGGCCTATGCCTTCATCTGCTACATCGACGCGAACTACGTCGCGAAGTCGAACATCAAGGGCATCGACACGGACACGGTGCTCGGGCACCACGGCGTCGGCATCTTCTGGAACATTCAGGACTGGGAAATCGCCTGACCAAATAGGAGACAAATAAAAAAACGGGCGGGGCTGGCAGCAGCCCCTTTGCCCGTATCGGGAAGAGGACGGACTATGGCGGCATTACTGGAAGTGGAAAATCTGGCGGTGAGCTTTTACCCGGCGGCGGGCGAGGTGCAGGCCGTGCGCGGCGTGAGCTTCTCGCTGCGGCAGGGGGAGGTACTCGCCGTCGTGGGCGAGTCCGGCTGCGGCAAGAGCGTCCTCTGCAAGAGTATCATGGGGCTGCTGCCGGACGTGGCGCGCATCAAGTCCGGAAGCATCTGCGTGCGCGGGGAGGAGCTTGTGGGAAAGTCCGAGTGCGAGCTGCAGAAGCTGCGCGGGCGGCTGTTTTCCATGGTGTTTCAGGATCCCATGACCTCGCTCAACCCGACGATGACGATCGGCGGCCAAATCGCCGAGGCCGTGCGCGTCCACGCGCCGGGGCTTTCGCGCGCGGCCGTGCGGGAGCGGGTGCTGGAGCTGATGCGCCTTGTCGGCATCGACCGAGCGGAGGAGCGCATGAAGCTCTGCCCGCACCACTTCTCCGGCGGCATGCGCCAGCGCGCCGTCATGGCCATCGCCCTCGCGGGCTCGCCTGCGATTCTCTTCGCCGACGAGCCGACAACGGCGCTCGACGTGACGATTCAGGCGCAAATCCTCGACCTGCTGCGCGAGGTGCAGCAGCGGCTTGGGACGGCGACCGTGTTTGTGACGCACGACCTCGGTGTCGTGGCGCGCGTGGCCGACCGCGTGGCCGTCATGTACGCGGGGAAGATCGTCGAGACGGGGACGGTCGACGAGATCTTCTATGATCCGCGCCACCCCTACACCTGGTGCCTGCTGCGCTCGCTGCCCGCGTTCTCGCGCGGGGCGGAGGAGCTGCAGGTGATTCCGGGCATGCCCCCGGCGCTGCTCGATCCGCCGAAGGGGGACGCCTTCGCCGCGCGCAACCC
The DNA here is from genome assembly GCA_900552475.1 of uncultured Eubacteriales bacterium. Taxonomy (GTDB): domain Bacteria; phylum Bacillota; class Clostridia; order Oscillospirales; family Oscillospiraceae; genus Vescimonas. The sequence continues at coordinate 12,910 of USAC01000027.1, forward strand.
GTGGGCGCTGGCCATCGACTATGAGGAGGAGCCGCCGATGTTCCGTGTGAGCGATACGCACTATGCCGCGACGTGGCTGCTCGACCCGCGCGCGCCGAAAATCACGCCCGGGGGGGGAGGTGGCCTGCATGGATAACCGGGACATTCTGCTCGATGTGCGCCATCTGCGCCATGTGTTCCCGCTGGGGCACAGAGAGTTTGTCCGCGCGGTGGACGATGTGTCGTTCCAGATCCGGCGGGGCGAGGTGTTCGGCCTTGTCGGCGAGTCCGGGTCGGGCAAGTCCACCGTCGCGCGCTGCATCATGAATCTCTACCGCCCGACGGGGGGCGAGATTTACTACCAGGGGATCAATGTCTGCGACCCGGCGGCGCGGCATGCCAGCCGCCGCATGCTGCAGACGACGCGCCAGATGATCTTTCAGGACTCCGGTTCGAGCCTTGACCAGCGGATGCGGGTGTGCGACCTGATTGCCGAGCCCCTACGCATCCACCGCATCACCCCTCCGCGCGGCATCTGCCGGGCGGAGGCGGCGTTTCAGATGCGCTATGTGGGGCTGGACGAGCGGTATCTCGACGCGTACCCGCCCGAGCTCTCCGGCGGCCAGCGCCAGCGCGTGGCCATTGCGCGGGCGCTGTGCATGGAGCCGCAGCTGCTCGTGGCGGACGAGCCGATCGCCTCACTCGACGTGTCCATTCAGGCGCAGATCGTGAATCTGTTCCGCCATCTCCAGAGAGAGCACGGGTTTTCGTTCCTCTTCATCGCGCACGACCTCGCGATGGTGGAGTTTCTGTGCGACCGGGTGGGCGTGATGTACCGGGGGCGTCTGGTGGAGGTCGGCCCGGCGTGGGAGATCTTCGAGCGCCCCGCGCACCCGTATACGCGGGCGCTTGTGCGCGCGATTCCCATCCCGGACCCGCGCGCCGAGCGCGCCCGGCCGCCGCTGGCGCAGCCGGAGGAGTATTCCACGCGGGGCGAGCTGACGGAGATTGCACCGGAGCATTTTGTCCTGCGGGAGGAGGGGGAGAGCCGATGAAAAAGAGCTGCATCCGCTATTACGGTGGCAAGCTTCTCGCGTTCGTCGTGAGCGTGTTGGTGCTGAGCGTGCTGGTGTTCTATATCGCGCGTCTCGCCCCCGGCGACCCGCTCGTGTCGTACTACGGCGACCGGGTCGAGAAGATGAGCGTCGCCGAGCGCGCTTGGGCGGAGGAAAAGCTCGGTCTGAGCGACCCGATCTATGTGCAGTACGTCCGGTGGCTTGCGGGCGCGCTGCACGGGGAGTTCGGCATCTCCTATAAGTATAAGATGGACGTGCTCGAGGTGATCGGCAGCCGCGTCGGCAACACGCTCATCCTCGGCGGGATCGGCTTTGTTCTGATCTTCACGCTGGCGATGGCGCTGGGCGTGCTGTGCGCGTGGAAAGAGGAACGGCCTGTCGACCGGATCCTCTGCAAAGTCGGGACAGTCACAAGCTGCATCCCGGAGTTCTGGCTCTCGCTCGTGCTGATTCTCGTGTTCTCGGTGGCGCTGCGGTGGCTGCCGAGCTCGGGGGCCTACGCCGTCGGCGGCGGGGGCTTCGGCGACCGGCTGCGCCATCTTGTGCTGCCGATGACGGTCGTTGTGCTGAGCCACCTGTGGTACTACGCCTACATGCTGCGCAACAAGCTGCTCGAGGAGGTGCGCGCGGACTATGTCCTGCTTGCGCGGGCGAAGGGGCTTTCGCGGCGCACGATCCTGCTGCGCCACTGTCTGAGAAATGCCCTGCCGTCGTATCTGAGCCTGATGGCCATCTCCGTGCCGCACATCCTCGGCGGCACCTATGTTGTCGAGACGGTGTTTTCCTATCCCGGCATCGGCACGCTCGCCTATGAGAGCGCGCGCTATAAGGACTACAACCTGCTGATGGTGCTGTGCATCCTCACGGGCGCGGTCGTCATTCTGTGCAGCATCGCCGCGCAGATCATCAACGAACGGCTCGACCCGCGCATCCGCGCGGACGTGCCGCGGGAGGAGGGGGAGCGCACATGACGGACGAACGCTTTACCCTCGTCGGCCCGCGGCAGACGGAGGAGCCGCCCACCCCGCGCCGCCGGCCGCGTCGGCTGCGGTGCTGGCCGTCGGCCGCGGTGCTGGCGGTGATCGCGGCGGGCTGTCTCGGCTGCGGCCTGCTGATGACGCACGACCCGTCGTATATGGACCTGCAGCACGTCTCCGCCGCGCCGTGCAGGGAGTTCCTCTTCGGGACGGACACGATGGGGCGCGACATCTTCTCCATGATCTGGTACGGCGGGCGCATCTCGCTCGCGATCGGCGTGCTCGCGACGGCCATCTCCACGGTGATCGCCGTCGTGCTCGGCGCGCTGAGCGGCAGCGCGCCGGTGTGGCTCGATAACCTGCTGATGCGCCTGACGGAGATTCTGTTGAGCGTACCGAACCTGCTGCTCGTGGTGCTGATTCAGGCGATTCTGGGCAAGGCCACGGTCTGGAGCATCTCGCTCGTCATCGGCCTGACGAGCTGGACGAGCATCGCCAAGGTCGTGCGCACGGAGGTGCGCCAGCTGCGCGGCAGCGAGTATATTCTCGCAGCGAAGTGCATGGGCGGGAGCTTTTTCTACATTCTCCGCCGCCACCTGGCGCCGAATTTTCTCTCGTCGATCATGTTTATGGTCGTCATGAACGTGCGCAGCGCGATGATTGCCGAGTCGACGCTGAGCTTTATGGGCATCGGCCTGCCGCTCGAGGTGATCTCGTGGGGCAGCATGCTCTCGCTCGCGGAGAAGGCGCTGCTGACAAACGCGTGGTGGATCATCGTGATTCCGGGCGTGTTTCTGGTGGTGACGCTTCTGTGCATGACGAACATCGGCCACGACCTGCGCCGCCGGGCGAACCACCGGCACAGCAATCTCTGACGGGAAAATACCCCCGCGGGACGTTTTGTCCTGCGGGGGTGTGGTTTGTGTGTGGGGGGATTCGTTTGGTGCCTCCAGCGGGTTACTTTCTTTCTTCGGCGAAAGAAAGTAACCAAAGAACGCCGCCAAAACCAAGGTTTTGGATTCCTAAGCGCGCCCCGCACATTGGGAAGTTGTTTTGGTGCGTCCCACACGTTTGGAAAATCTTGCAAGGGGCCCTAAATGTAGGATCGTCTCTGCCCCTGCGCCGCTGCCGCTGATGTTTTGAAATGTAGGAGTACATGGTTGTTTCGCGGCGGGCCACACAGGGCCCTCCCTACAGAGGTTTTCCGGTTGAACACTGTAGGGCGGGTTCTGCGTGCCCCACCGCGTTTAACCGGGGAACCTCTTCCAACCTCCGTAGGGGGCGATGCCCACATCGCCCCGCCGATAGGCGTAAACGCTCCTACATTTTGCACCGTCAGCGGCAGTGGCGCAGGAGCAGAGACGATACTAAATTTAGGACACGTCCTACTGAAACCCTACTTGCCGACCGGAAAGGAAGTCAAGAAACCATCCGGTTTCTTGCGCATCTTTGGGTACTTTCTGTGCGCACAGAAAGTACCCCGCCGGAGGCATGGACACGCCGATTCCATCGCCAGCCCTCAGCTAAAACATAGAAACCCGATTTCCGACCAGAGGAGAAAGCCTTCCCGCCGTGCGGAAGATCCGGGCGGCGGGAGCTTTCACGCCAAAACGGCAAAAAACAGCACAAGGCGCGCGGCTGGCTGCCGCGCGCCTTGTGCTTTGGAAGGGATGGAAAGGAAAATAGCAAATTGAAATGTGCGGAGGGCCTTTACTTCTTCAGGTCGTTGAGCCGAAGGGACTCAACAACCGGCTCCTCCACGGGGATATTGACGCTCGTAAAGCCGGTGCGTCCGTTGTAGGGAGCGGAGATCTCCGTGCAGCGGTCGTATTCCACCTTCATGACGGCGGCGATCGTGTGCCGGCCGTAGTCGTCGAGCTTATCGTACTGCTCGAGCAGCTCCTGCGTCTCATCCGTCAGATAAAAGGAGTTGTCATCGGACAGCGCCTTGATACCGAGCGTCTTGCAAATCTGTACCACCGTGTCAAAAGAGGAACCGCCGATGCCGTTGTGCAGGGCGCTGTTGATGGTGGACAGGGGAATGTCCACGGCAAAGGAAAACTGCCGCACGCTCTTATACTGCCGTGAAATCTCAGTGCGTACGATTTTAGTCAGATTATCCATACATAGACCCTCTCTACTAATATAATTCATGCATTACAGAACTCGTTGTACGCCGTATTATATCACACGATATTGAAATAGCCAACAGATATTTTCAAAATTTAACATATTTTTCAAAAATTTTTCCTGAGCAAATCTTCCAGAACATGGAAATTCGGAGGCGGGGAAGGCAAAAGCGGAAAATTCTCTTTTATTTTATCCGCTTTTGTGATAAAATACGCGCCAGAGGAGGGCGATCCATGCAGAACAAACCCAAGGCCCCAAAACGATTTGTTTTCCTGATTACCCAGCTGGTAAACCGCTACTTCAGCCATGACGTCGGTCGCGACAGCGCGGCGCTGACGTATTATCTGCTGTTTGCCATCTTTCCGCTGCTGATTTTCGTCAGTACGCTGCTCGGCGTGCTGCGGCTCGACATTGAGAGCACCAGCGCCTTTCTGCTCGAATTCATCCCGGCGGACGTGGTCGACGTAGTGCGCAGCTATCTTGTATATGTCTCCGAAAACGCCAGCCGCCAGCTCATGTGGTTTAGTCTGGTGTTTTCCATCTGGTTCCCGATGCGCGCGGCGAGCTGCCTGATGCACTCGGTGCGCAAGGCCATGGGCCGCGGACGGCCGAAAAACGCCGTGATCGGGACGCTGCGAAACCTCATCATCACGGTCTGGCTGATCGTGGTGATCGTCGTCTCGCTCGTGCTGACGACGGTGGGACGCCGCGCGCTCGCGTTCGTGTCGGGGCTTGTGACGCTTCCGGCCGGGTTCGTGAACCTGTGGAGCTCGCTGCGTTTCGTGCTGTTGGGCGTGGCGGTGTTTTCGCTGCTGGTGCCGCTGTATATGCTCGCGCAGGGCGAGCGGCGGCCGCTGCGGGAGATTGTGCCGGGCGTCGCGGCGTCGCTCGCGGTGTGGATGCTCCTGAGCTTCGCGTTTTCGTATTATGTGGAGCATCTCGCGCGCTATACGCAGCTCTACGGCGCGATTGCGGCGATTGTCGTGGTGCTGCTGTGGCTGTATATGAGCGGAACGATTATGATTATGGGCGCCGAATTCAACGGCGCGATTCTGGAATGGAAGAACAGAGATGGCCCCGCGGGGGACAGGGAGGAACAGACATGAAGATTATCATCGTTGGCAACGGCAAGGTGGGCTATGCCATCGCCCGCCAGCTGTCCGGTGAGAATCATGACATTGTTATGGTGGACTCCGACGCGGCGGCGCTGAGCCGGGCGGACAGCACACTCGACGTGATGTGCGAGCTCGGCAACGGCGCGAGCATCAGCGTGCTGGCCGATGCCGGGGCGCGGACGGCGGATCTGGTCGTCTCGGTGACGAACCTCGACGAGACGAATCTCGTCAGCTGCCTGATCGCGAAGAAGCTCGGCGCAAAGCACACGATTGCCCGCGTGCGCAACCCGGAGTGCCGCCGCGACGCGCAGCTGCTCAAGCAGGAGATTGGGCTGGACATGGTCATCAACCCCGACCTCAGCGCGGCGAAGGAGATCGCGCGCATCCTCAGCTTCCCGGCGGCGCTGAGCGTGGAGCCGTTCGCGCGCGGGCGGATCGACATGATCGGCTTCCGCGTCTGCGCGAGTGACCGGCTGACCGGCGTGCCGCTGAGCGATTTCCACCGCGAGCGGCTGGCCGAGGTGCTGATCTGCGCGGCGGAGCACGACGGCGAGATTCTGATCCCGAACGGCGATTTTATCCCGCGGACGGGCGATAAGCTCTATATGGTCGGCACGAAGGCGGAGCTGCAGAAGATGCTGCGCGGCATCGGCCAGCCGCTGCAGAAGGTGAAGGACGTCTCCATCCTCGGCGGCAGCCGCATCAGCATGTATCTCGCGTGGGAGCTTGAGAGCACCGGTACGCATATCCGCATGGTCGAGCGCAAGCATGAGAAGTGCCTGCAGCTGGCCTCGCAGCTGCCGCACGCGATGATTATCGAGGGTGACGGCACGGACAGCGAGCTGATCGACTCGGAGAACATCTTCCAGACGGATGCGTTCGTGTGTCTGACCGACCGCGACGAGGAAAACCTGCTCATGGCGCTTACGGCGCAGCGGGCGGGCGTGCCGAAGGTGCTGGCCAAGATGACACGGCCGAACTATATGGATCTCGTGAAAGAGACGCGGCTCGGCAGCATCATCAGCCCGAAGGACATCATCGCCAACCAGATCACCCGCTATGTCCGCGCACTGGCCAACTCGCAGGACAGCGCCGTGGAGAGCCTTTACAAGATGCTCGGCGGGCAGATCGAGGCGCTGGAGTTCACGGCGGGCGCGGGCAGCGCGCCGCTGCTCGGGCGGAAACTCAAGGACCTGAAGCTGCGCAAGGGCGTGCTGCTCGCGGCCATTGCGCGGCAGGGTTGCGACATCATCATCCCCGGCGGCATGACGGAGATCCAGAAGGGCGACCGGGCGGCTTCCCGTATATCCTTATGGGCGCCCAGGGCGTGGGGGGGGCGCGGGCGATGGGGCTGAAGAATCTGACGGATATCCTCGAATAATGCAAAAAAGCGCGGGGCCGGTGCGGCCCCGCGGGAGATAACGATATACACATTTTATATATGGTATAAATTATTCGTTCTGCTTGGCCTGTTCGGCGGCGAGGACGGCTTCGACGTCCGCGTCACACAGGCGGATGAGCTTCTCGGCCAGAATCTTGGAAAAGCCCGCGATGAGTGCACTCTCGATCACGAGGCGGCTGGTCGCGCCGCGCTCGTCGGGGCGGCCGCTCTCTGACGGCTCGCTGCTGTGCAGATCGTCCCACGCGCCCTGCATCTGGCGGTTGAAGAAGAGGGCAATTTCCCGGAACTTCTGGGAGTAGTCCTCATACGCGCGGCGGACGGAGGGGATGTCCGCCCCCTCGGGCATGATCTTCTGCACGTCGCTGATGCTGATGCTCTGCTTCATGGTGAGGATCATGATGAGATAGGCGATGTGGACGCGGAAATACTTCCGCTTGACAGGCGCGGGCATAATCCTCAGCCGGACGTAGTTGTTGATTGTGGAGGAAGTCACGATCTGCTGATCCTTGCTGTCCTTCCCGGCGGAGCCGGTGGGGATAAAGCTCAGGTACCCCTCGAGCAGGACGATGACCTGATCCATATACAGGCCGAAATCCGGGATAGCATCCCATTCCGGGAGATGATAGTTCGTGATATAGTTGTTCCACCGCTGCAGCTTGTGTGCCAGCAGCTCATAATCGCAATGCATGCCGCGCCTCCTGTGATTCAATCTGGTATTATTATATCAGCAGACGTGGCATCTTGCAAGGAAAAAAGATACGGCTCACCTTGACTTGCGCAATCTGATATGATATATTAGATTACACATTTAGAGAAGCGTGAGGCGATCGAAATGGAACAGATTTATATCTATGGCGACTCGCTACTGAAGGCAACCGTGCCGGATGAGAGCTTTCGATATCATTTTCACCTGCCGGAGGTCATGAACTGGTACCCGCGCGAGCGCGTGGCGGTTACGAACCGCTCGAAGATGGGCGCGACGTCGACAAAAGGGCTGCAGCTCGTGGAGCACGACGTGGCCCGCGGTATGGACGCGCGCTATGCTCTCGTGGCCTACGGCGGCAATGACAGCGACTATGACTGGCCCGCTGTCGCGGAGGATCCGGCGCTCGACCACCGGCCGCGCACGGAGCTGCCTACGTTCGTCGAGACGATGCGCAGTGCCGTCAAAGCGCTGCGGGAGAAGGGTGTACAGCCTGTGATGATGACGCTCCCGCCCATCGACGCGGCGCGCTATCTGCGCTTTATCTGCCGCGGCGGGCTCAGCCGTGAACGGATCATGCAGTGGCTCGGTGAGGAGCAGATGATCTATCGCCATCAGGAGATGTATTCCGACGCGGGCGCGCGGCTCGCGTTCGAGGAAGGCGTACCGCTGATCGGCGTGCGCGAGAATTTTTTGGGAGACCACCATTTTTCCGATCTGCTGGCCGCAGACGGAATTCACCTGACTATGGCCGGCTACCGGCGGCTGTTTGACACGCTGGCGGACTGGCTGCGGCACAATTTATGAACTGGAAACAGGAGGAATTGCCATGATTCGCGTTTTTACGGATACGGCGGCCAATCTGCCGCCTGAGGTGCTGGAGAAGTATCACATCAGGACGCTTCCGCTGACGTACCGCGTCGACGGCGAGCTGCCGGAGGGCGAGTTCGACGGCCCGGCGTACTACGATGCCATCCGCGGCGGTGCGGAGGTCAAGACCGCGATGGTCAACCCGCAGGATACCGCCGAGGGGATGGAGCCGGTGCTGGCCGCAGGGGATGACCTGCTGTATATCGGCATTTCCGGCGGCATCAGCGGTACCTGCTGGAGCGTGGGTCTCGCGGCGGACGAGTTGATGGCAAAGTATCCGGGCCGCCAGCTCCGCGTGATCGACAGCCGCGGCGCGTCCCTCGGCGAGGGACTGATCCCCATCGAGGTCGCGAAGCGCGCGCAGGCGGGCGCGACGATGGAGGAGCTGGTCGAGTGCGTGCGCAGCATGCGCAGCCGGATGCAGCAGTTCTTCGTCGTGGATGACCTGAAGTACCTGCACAAGGGCGGGCGCATCTCCGGCGGCGCGAAGCTGGCAGGGACGATCCTGAACATCAAGCCCATCCTGCAGAGCGATGAGGAGGGCAAGATCATCCTGCGCAGCAAGGTGCGCGGCAAGAACCGCGCCATTGAGGAACTGGCGAACCTCTATGCCCAGTTCTGCAACGATCCCACGCAGACGATCGGCCTTGCCCACGCCGACTGCCCGGCCGATATGCTGCGGCTGCACAGTCTGCTGCGCGAGAAGGGCCACACGGGGGAGATCCTCACCGTGTGCTATGAGCCGGTCACCGGCTCGCACGTCGGCCCTGGTGCGCTGGCGCTGTTCTTCATGGGCGAAGCGTGGCGCTGAACAAAGAAATAAAACGGCTCAGACCGGCGCGAAGGCGTTGTTTTCGACAGAGAAAACGCCTTCGCGCCGGTCTTTTTTGCGCAAATATGACAAGAGCCGACAAAAAGTTTTAACCGAGCTGTTCGACTGAAAAACAGATACTGGTTGACAAATTAACTAAAAACCGGTAAACTTTGTGAAAAGAGTCAAAACGGCTCCGCCCGCCTTGTCGGATGTACCATTACAAATCGGAAAGCCCCCTTGCGGAAAACTCGGAATTGAAAAAACGTAAAGTCAGGGTGAGTATCTTGCGTTTAACGAATGATACAGCATTTACTACAATAAGCTCAACAACCGGGAAACAAAAATTAACCGATTTGGACAAACCGAACAAAAACAAGGAGGGTTCATTCATGAGCAACAAGAAGATCGTATTCTGCGGCTGCGGCCCGATGGGCGAGGGGATCCTTGGTGGTCTGCTGAACAACAACGTCGCGAAGGCAAAGGACGTCACCGTCAACGAGCTGCTGGAGGTTCGCCGTACTTATATTGCGGAGACGTACGGTGTCGCCGCCGTCGAGAACGCGTCCGACGCGCTGAAGGCGGCCGACCTGGTCATCATCGCGGTGAACCCCGCGCAGATGCCCAAGGTTGCCCAGACGATCCGCCCCCTGATCAAGAAGGCGTGTATCGTGATGTCCATCGCGTGCGGCGTGTCGCTCGGGACGCTGGCCGGGATGCTCGGCGACGACAAGAAGATCCTGCGCGTGATGCCCAACACGCTCATCAAGTCCGGCAACGGCTACAGCGCCGCCTGCGTCAACCCCAACATCGACGAGGACGACAAGACGCTCATCACCGCCGTGCTCAACGCGCTGGGCCAGACGATGTACGTCACCGAGGACATGTTCGAGACGTTTACCGCGTTCTGCTGCACGGGCCCGATCTGGCTGTATAAGACGGTCGAGACGCTGGTCGACGCAGGCGTGTACGCGGGCTTTTCGCGTATGGAGTCGCGCAATATGGTCATCAAGAACATGCTCGGCGTGGCGCAGGTGCTCGACAACACCGGCGCGTATCCCGCTAAGCAGGTCGACGACATGACCTCCCCCGGCGGCGTGACGATCGAAGCGCTGCAGGTGCTGCAGCAGAAGGGCTTCGCCGGAACGCTCATGAGCTCCGTCGACGCCGCCGTCAAAAAGGCAAATTCGATCCACTGAGCAAAGCCAACCAACAAGCGGCCAGCCCTCCCCGGAGGGCTGGCCGGAGAGAAAAACCGCATAGAGAAGAAAGGGAGATGACCAATGAAACAAAGACGAAGTTGGCTGGCAGTGCTGATGCCGGCAGGCTCCTATACCTCGTATAATATCGGCTCCGCTTTTGCCTCCGGTAATGAGGCACTGCAGTTCTTCGGTTCCTTCGGCGGCTACTGGCCCTATATCATGATCGGTGTCTGTATCCTGCTCACCGCCGTCACGGCCTATATGCTGTATGCGGCCAGCTACACCAAGGGCTTTATCAAGGTCAATCAGGGCTACTTCTGCGGCAAATACATCGGCTTCGTGTACGACTGGTTCATCAGTCTGACGCTGATCTGCTTTATCCTCGCCATGCTCGCCGGTTCCGGCGCAACGGTGTACCAGCTCTATGACAACGTTCCCATCTGGGTCGGTACGATGGTGGTCGGCGTTCTCTCGGCCATCGAGCCTGCTTCGACCTGCGCAAGGTCATTGACGCGCTCGGCTTCCTCGGCGTGGTCGTGATCATCAAGTCCATTCAGATCAAGCGCTCCGGGCATAATCTCGTGGAGGATTCTGCACAGACGCAGGAGGAGCCCGTTATCGAAACAGCAACCCTCTGTGCAGAGTGATCCATCAACAACCTAACCTACTATTTATAAATCAGCAAGGACGCCTGCACGGGCTGCCACAACACAGTCATCAGCTCGCTGATGGACATGAAGGCGCAGGATCTGTTC
>USAC01000028.1 GCA_900552475.1 uncultured Eubacteriales bacterium
GGTTGTCCGCAAACACCATTGTAGAGGTTTTTTCGCTGTGAGTCCACTTTTTTTGCTGCCTGCCTTAGATTGTAAATCTAAGGCAGGCAGCAGGTGGCGAAAAAAGTGCAACACAAAAAGACCGCCGCAAATGCGCCGACCTGAGAGGTCAGGTTATTATCAGCAAGGAAAACTTTGCGCTTGCTCAGAAGGTCATTCGAGGCGGAGGGCGGAATCCCACGTGCAAGCAGCATGAGCATCCGCTCAAGGGACTCGTCCGCTGCGGTAACTGTAAACGTGCTATAACGCGCCGCAAGAATACGGAGGGTGCCCCGAGAGTGTGTTTTGTCCGCTTACAGCGGGCAAAACGCGCGGGTCGGAGCGATATTCCCTCTCCTCAAAAGGGCGATGCCCTTTTGGGGAAACTGCAAGCCGGTGCGGCTCTGCCGCACCGGCTTGTAACGCATTATTTCATCTTCGCGAGCATCCGCTTGTCGCAGATGCTGATGCCGATCGAGACGAGCACGCCGACAAGCGCCATGCCGCAGATCATGAGATAGGTGCTCATGTAGGAGCCCGTCGCGTCGTAGAGCGCGCCGGCCACGGTGCTGCCGAAGGAGGCGAACATCAGATTCGTCACCACGACGGAGAGATTCAGAGAGTAGTGCTTCAGCCCATAGTACGAGCTGACGAACGCCGCGTTCGCGGGCGTCACGCCGCCGTAGGCCAGACCGCCGATGATGAAGCCCGCCACCAGCACAGGGAAGCTCTGCATCTTCAGCGCCGCGATCAGAACGATGCCCGTCACGACGAAGAGGACGTTCACCGTCTGCATCGTGCCGCTGCGGCCGACCTTGTCGAACAGGCCGCCGAGAATCACGCGGCCGATGCCGTTGAAAATCGAGATCAGTCCAACGACGGTCGTGATCGTGCCGATCGAGACGGTCGGGCCAACCTCCTTGGCGATGGCGCTCGCCTGCGACACGAGGGCAAGCCCCGCCGCGCTCAGCAGAATCGCCCAGAGATAATACAGCCAGAACGCGGGCTTTTTCAGCATCTCGCCGGTGCCGGCCTCCATCGCCACGGGATTGACGTACTTTTTCTTCACGCTGGCCGCCGCCGGGGGCGCAAAGTCCTTGCCGGGCTTCTCGAGGAAGAAGCCGCAGATCGCCATCACCACCGCCGAGACGACGCCCAGCACGATGAAGCTGCGACGCCAGGCGCCGATGGCGTCGGGTGTGCAGACCTGGTAAAGCTTACCGATCAGGAAGCTGCTGATGCCGAAGCCCATCAGCAGGATGCCGGAGATCAGTCCCTGCTTGTCGGGAAACCACTTGCCGACCGTGGCGAGCACGGCGTTGTACGAAAAGCCCGAGGCAAAGCCGCAGATCACGCCGAAGCCGATGTAGAGCATCGCGAGCGAGCGGATGTTCGCCGAGAGCAGAAAGCCCACCAAAAACAGCGCCGCGGACACCCACAGATACACCTTCTGGCTCACTTTCCCCGCGAGGAAGCCGCCCACAAGCCCCCCGATGCAGAAAAAGCTCATCACAATCGTGAACGTCAGCGACAGCTGCGCCGCGCTCCACTGCGGAAACTCCGCCGCGATCGGGCCGGACAGTACGCTCCACGCATACACCAGTCCGCTCAGCAGCAGCGCCACGCATCCCACGATGACGTATACCCATCTGTTTACAACCTTCATGTTTTCCTCCATCTTCAAAAAAGTATATATCCTCGGTTGACAAGGGCAGACACGCTTTCCGACGGCCCTGATCGGCGCTGGACGTCGTCATTGTCCTCGGCGGGCGACAGCCCGCCGTCGTCCTCTTCCTCGCCAGCCCCGAAAAACCGTGTTTGCCCTTGTCAGCCGAGGATACCATCATACCATAAATTCTGTCGATTGCAAGCCGGATTGTTCAATGAATCGCTCAATGTTATCAAAATATTTCTTGCTTGTGCTGCCGTATCAGTTATAATGAAGACAGAGCCGCGCCGGCGTGCGCGGCACGCCGCCATATAGCTTCTACTTTCTCCATGTGCCGCTAAACGGCGCATCACTATTATATAATTATATAAAGGAGGTTTCCGCCATGTCTGATGATCCGCAGCGCGGCAATCCGCTGGAAACCGCACCGATCCCCACCCTTCTCCTGCGCTATTCCGTTCCCACGGCGCTGACACTGATGGTGAACTTCCTGTATAACATCGTCGACCAGATTTTCATCGGCCGCGGCGTCGGCATCTCCGGCATGACGGCGACGAACATCGCCTTCCCGCTCGTTATCCTCGTCGGAGCCGTCTCGCTCCTGCTCGGCGACGGCTGCGCCGCCTATGTCAGTCTCGCACTCGGGCGGCGGCAGCAGGCGGAGGCGGACGCCGCCGTCGGCCAAACCGTGACGCTCCTGCTTGTGAGCGGCATTGTGCTCGCGGCGCTCTCCGCGCTGCTCGCGCCGCAGCTCGTCTGGCTCCTCGGCACAACGGAGACGGCCTATGCCCAGTCCGTCGCGTATCTGCGCACCATCTCCGTCGGGATCCCGTTCCAGCTGCTGTGCCCGGCGCTCACGGCCATCGTCCGCGCGGACGGCTCGCCGCAGTACACCATGCGGTGCATGCTCGCGGGGGCACTGCTCAACGTCGCGCTCGACGCGCTGTTTATCTTCCCGCTTGCGATGGGCGTCGTCGGCGCGGGCATCGCGACCGTCATCGGCGAGGCCGTCTCGGCGCTTCTGTTCCTGCGCTATCTGCCGCACATGAAAACCGTGCAGGTGCGGCGTGAAAACCTCCGTCCCACCGCCGCGCGTACCGGGCGGATCCTCGCGCTCGGCCTGCCGAGCCTGCTGACGCAGATGATGACCGCCGCCGTGCAGATCGTCATGAACAATCTCATGCGCAAATACGGCGCCGCGACCATCTACGGCAGCGACATCGCCCTCTCGGTCTACGGGATGATGCTGAAGATCTACCAGATCGCGCACGCGATGTTCGTCGGCGTCTCGTCGGCGACGCAGCCGATCAACGGCTTCAACTTCGGCGCGCAGCACTATGACCGCGTCTACCGGACCTACCGTCTCGCGACGCGCGCGGCGCTGGTGATCTCCATGGGGTGGTTCGCCGTGTTCATGCTGCTGCCGCGGCAGATCGGCATGCTCTTCGCGCCGGACAATCTCCTCTACCTCGACTGCACCGCGCACTGCTTCCGCCGGTACATGCTCACCTTCTTCCTCTACGGCGCGCACATGACGACGGCCTCGTTCCTGCAGGGGATCGGCAAGCCCTCGCGCTCCGTGCTCATTCCGCTCGCGCGGCAGGGGCTGTTTCTCATCCCGCTGGCGTTCGTGCTCTCCGCACGATTCGGGCTGGACGGGGCGCTGTTTGCCGTGCCGATCGCCGATACGATGGCGTTTCTGCTGAGTATGGCGCTCGCCGCGGCAGAGTTCCGCGCGTGGCGCGGCAAGGACTGGCTTGCGTAATAATTTCCAAAAAACGCCAAATTCATGGTTTATTCCCCTCATTCGGTTAAATTGCTCGTTGATTTTTCCCTTATTTCGTGCTAAAATTGTCTTATGAACGTCTCTTAACACAGGAGGTACCCGTATGTGGGAGGAGAATCCCTGCACGATGCTCATCCGCCGACTCTACCTGTCACTGACGCGTCTGTCCAACCGTATCCTGCACCAACACGATCTGACGATGTCCCAGCTCATGACGCTGCTGCTCCTATCCGGCTCCTCAGAAAAGGAGCTCTCGCTCAAGGAGCTGGAGCGTCTGCTGCAGACATCGCAGCCGGACGTGGCCGGGATCGCTTCACGGCTGGAGAAGAAGGGCCTTGTGTCTCGATTTCAGGACGCGGCAGATCGGCGGGTCAAGCGCCTGTCCATCACCACGCAGGGCGAACAGAGCTGCTGTGCGGCTCGGGGCGAAATCCGCAGTGGTGAGGACGCCCTGCTCGCCGGTATGACGCCGGAGGAGCAGAACGCATTCCGCCGCCTGCTGGAAAAGGCGGCGCAAAACCTGACCTGAAGCCCCGCGCCAACCAATCCCCAAAAAAAGGCGGCATATCCGGTCGCACAACCGGCTATGCCGTCCTTTTTTCATCCAATATGGCTGCTTATTTCTCCGGTCTCCAGCCGGAAGGTCATCTGTACGGGATTGTGGTCGGAGCTTTCAAAGCCGGTATCGATGACGTTCGACTGCTCGACGGTGACATTGGCCGAGACGAGGAAGCCGTCCACCGTCAGAACATACTGTCCCTCATGATACGGGCCGTCGGCGTTGCGGCAGCTCGGCACAGGATTCTGTTCGTCGAGCGGCGCAACCAGACGCACGGCAAAGCCGTCGAAGGTCTCATCGGGGATGGGCTGCGCCCAGGAGTATTCCTGATCCGCCGCGCCGAAATACTGCGCCGAGTCGCCGAGCAGATCCTTGTTGAAATCGCCGCCCGCGACGCACCAGTTCCCCTTCTCGTACTCGCGCTGCATGTCGCGCAGCAGGAGCGAGAGCTGTTCGGTCGCGATCGTCCCGTTGGACGTGTAGGCCGACAGGTGGAGGTTATAGAGCACCAGCTCCCGCCCGCCGTCCACTGGGATGCGGCTGACGGAGTAGCAGCGGTCGAGGTCAAGCAGTTTCATGAAACCGCTCTCCACGGGCAGCTCTACGCGCCGCGCCGACGTAATCTTCGCGGGCGCGAACGTCAGCAGACCCGAGCGTGAAGCGCCGTGCGGCTTTGTCAGCGGGTACATGAGATACGGTGAGTCGTAGTTCTGGCAGAACACGCTGTTTTCCCATGAGAGCGCGGCATAGAGCGGCTCGCGCTCGTCGACGTGATAGCTGCGGGTCGAGTCGATGTCGACCTCCTGCACGAGGTAAAAATCCGCGTTCTGGTCGGTGAGCGTCCGGGCGATACGGTCAAGATTCGCCGTCAGGCGCTCCTCCGACCACGCGCGCGACTCCGTGCCGCCGTCCATAAAGAACCCGTAATCCGACTCATACGCGCCAAAGCCGATGTTATACGACACAATTTTATAGGTCTCGCCCGCGGCGATGGACGTCTCCACCGCGCCATTCTGTACCGCCAGCTCCTGATCGCCGATGCGGTGATAGTCGATCAGGACATAGGCCACATACCCGCCCACGACCAGTACCAGCGCCAGCAGGATGCACAAAACAATCTTCCAGCCCTTTTTCATGCCGTCCTCCTCATGGTTTACAAAATTAGATCCCCTTGTCAATCGAGGATATATCCATTATAATCGACCCAAGACCATTTGAAAAGAGGAAATCTCCCTTGAAAAAACTTGTCATCCGCTTCAACTCGCCCGTGGTGCTGTGCTTTGCGCTGCTGAGCCTGCTGGCGCTCCTGCTCGGGGATGTCACGGGCGGCGCGGCGACCACGCGGTTTTTCTGCGTCTACCGCTCGTCTCTCGCCGATCCCCTGACGTATCTGCGCCTGTTCACGCACGTCCTCGGTCACGCGGGCTACAGCCACTATATGGGCAACATGCTCCTTCTGCTGCTCGTCGGTCCTCCGCTCGAGGAGAAATACGGCAGCCGCACGCTCCTGCTCACGATCGCCGTGACGGCGCTTGTGACGGGGCTGGCGCAGTTCATCTTCTTCCCGCAGACGGCGCTGCTCGGCGCGAGCGGCGTTGTGTTCATGATGATCGTCCTCTCCTCGTTCACGGAGATGAAAAAGGGCGGCATTCCCATCACGCTCATCCTCGTCGTGGTGTTCTACCTCGGCGGCGAGCTGGTCGACGGGCTGAAAAATACCGACAACATTTCCCAGCTGACGCACATCGTCGGCGGCGTGTGCGGCATGGTATTCGGCTTCACGCTGCGGAGCCGCAAGCGGTGAGTGCGGCCGTCTGCATCGCGCTGGCGCTGGGGCTTCTCGACCGGGTCTGCAAGCACCGCGCACGGCGCGGCCTGCGCCGACGGGGCCGCTTTTTCGAGCTGACGCATCTAGAAAACCGCGGCGCGGCGACGGGGCTGCTTGCGGCGCATCCGCGGTGGGTGCTCGCGTTCGGGTGCGCGGTGTACGCGCTGGCGCTGGCGCTCCTGCTGCTGTGGGTGGATGGCGGCGCGTGCCTGCGGTACGGCGCGGCGCTCCTCGCCTGCGGCGGGCTCAGCAACCTAGTCGACCGCTTCGTGCGAGGGAGCGTGACGGACTATCTGCGCTTTCCTCGCCTGCCGGGACGGGTGGGGCGGCTCGTGTGGAACCTCGCGGACTTCATGATCCTCGCCGGGGCGGCACTGCCGCTCGCGTCTGAAATCGGAGTGTACGCAGAGATGGCGCTGCATTTGCCGCGCCTTCTCTGCTTATTCATCTTCCCGCTCTTTTTCTTCCCGAATGCCGCAAATGGCATTGTAAAACCAGATCAGTAACAGGCCATGTGTAATGAGCTTTGTTTTTGTGCTGCAGTTGGGGAGAATCAGGCCGAAATCCGCCAAGAGAAGGACAACGGTAAAGAGAATCAACAACGCCAGAAACCGGTACGCTCGGCTCTTATACCACTTTTCGAGCTTCTTTTTCATCGGGCACCCCGCTTTATTTTCCCGTCGGCCGTGGTTTACTCCTGATATAGTTTTTATTTGTCACATATGTCCATATCCGTCAACTTCATTTCCCGTTTCATTACCCTCGATTGACAAGGGCAAACACGGTTTTTCGGGGCTGAAACAACGGTCAGCTTCGTTTTCCTCGTTGCCGGGCGTCAGCCCGGCTGCCTCGTCAGCCTCGCTGACCATCGCTTCTGCTCCCGAAAAACTCCGAAGGACTTTCCGGCGAGCAATGATGGGCTCCGGCGAGGAAGAGGACGACGGTGGGCTGACGCCCACCGAGGACGATGACGACGTCCAGTGCCTGTCAGGGCCGCCGGAAAGCGGGTCTGCCCTTGTCAATCGAGGGTATCAATTTCAACAAGAAACCCTCCAGCTGCACTGGAGGGTTTCTTGTTTATACGTTCCAATTTGCTATTCAATCGACTTGAGCGATTCGGCCATGCTGATGCGGCGCAGGCGGAAGTACATCACGAAGTCGACAATCGCCGCGAACAGCACCGTCAGCAACAGCGAATACACCACGCTCATCGGCGCGATGCGCACGTCGAAGGCGATCATGTCGACCTTGATCTGCGATATGACATAGGCGTGCAGCCACTTGCCAAGCGGCAGGCCCAGCAGCATCCCGAGAAAGACCAGCGTATTATTCTCGCGGAACACATACGACGCCGTCTCGCTCGGATAGAAGCCGAGCACTTTGATCGTCGCGATCTCGCGGATGCGCTCGTTGATGTTGATGTTCGTCAGGTTATACAGTACGATGAAGGCCAGCGCGCCTGCGCAGACCGTCACCATCCAGACGATGTAGTCGAGCACGGACATCATCGTCGCCACGCGGTCGCGGATGTCGATGTTCACCGTCACCGCCGAGACGTTCGCCAGATCCAGCATCTGCGCCGAGGCGGCGTGAATGGCGTCGTCCGTGGTATCGTTCACCGAGACGAAGGCCGTCTTGCTGCCGGGGACGCTCCCCCACTGGCTTTGGCACGTCTCCGGTGTGACAATGGCGTAGTTCGAGACGTAGTTGTCAAACACGCCTGCGACCGTCACGGTCAGCGCGCGCATGTCGCCGTCGCGGAGCGTGACGGTGTCGCCCACACCCACACCCAGCGCCTCGGCGAGGGCATTGTTGAGGAGCGTCTCCCCCGCCGCGGGCATTGTTAGCTTCTCCGCACCGCTGTGCAGATCCATAAAGCCGTCCAGACTCCCCTCCGGGACGAGCAGACTCACGGTTTTGGCGGCGCTCGCCGTCTCCGCCGTGACCGAGCCGTCATAGAGGAAGAGCGCGCTCTGCACTGCGGGACTCTCCGCAAGGAAGTCGCTCTGCTTCTGGGTGTCCATCGTCTCGGTGAAGGAGACGGTGCAATCGTAGCGCGTGATTTCGGCGTACTGATAGTCCACGACGTTCGCGATCGAGTCCTTGATGCCAAAGCCCGTCAGCAGCAGCGCCGTGCAGCCGCCGATACCGAGCACCATCATGAAAAACCGCTGCTTATAGCGCAGAACGTTGCGCATGGAGACCTTCGTGAGAAAGCCCATCCGCTTCCACAGGAACGTGATCTTCTCGAGCAGGATGCGCTTGCCGGCCTTTGGCGCCTTCGGGCGGATGAGCTCCGCCGGCACCTCACGCAGAAAGCCGCGGCAGACGAGATACGTCGCGCCCAGCGCGCAGAACAGATAACTCGCAAAGCATACCGCCGCAAGGCCCCAGTCGAGCACGAAGTGAAGCCCCACCGGGATGCCGTACATGATGTTATACGACATCCACAGGATCTTCGGGAAGATGTACGACCCGCCGACAAACCCGACGATGCAGCCGAGGAGCGACGCGCTCCCGGAATAGAAGAAGTACTTGAAGATGATGGCCCCGTTTCCGAAGCCGAGCGCCATGAGCGTGCCAAGCTGTGTGCGCTGATCCTCGACCATGCGGGTCATCGTCGTGATGCACACGAGCGCCGCCAGCAGGAAGAAAAACAGCGGGAACACGCGAGATATGCCCGCGACGATGTTCGTGTCGCTCTCGAAGCAGGCGTAGCCGACGTTCGTGCCGCGGCCGAGGACATAGGTGTCCGGCGTCTTGAGTTCGTCCAGCTGCGCCTTGGCGTCGTCGAGCTTGGCGCGGTTCTCCGCAAGCTCCTGCTCGCCGCTTGTGAGCTTATCCTTCGCCTCGGCAAGCTGCGCCGGGGTACTGTCGAGCGTCCGCTTGGACGCTTCCAACTGCGCGCGCGTGCTCTCGAGCGTCTGCCGCGACGCTTCGAGCTGCGCGGCGGTCGCGTCAAGCTGCGCCTTCATCTGCGTAAGCTGCGGCCCCATCGCCCCCGCCGCCGGGGACGCACTCAGCTGCTCATACTGCGCGAGCGCTTCCTCGTACCGGGCAAGGCCGCTCTCATACTGCGCCTGCCCGTCCTCGTACTGGCTCATCCCACTCTCGTACTTTGCAAGACCGTCCTGATATTGCCGCTCGGCGCTGCGGTAGTCGCTCCAGCCGCTCTCAAGCTCACTTTGCGCGTCATTGAGCTTCTGCTGCGCATCGTCAATCTCGCTCTGCGCGTCCGCGCGCAGGCTCTCATAGCGCAGCTGTGCCCGTTCGTCGGCGAGTGTCTGCAAGGGCTCCTCCATCGCGTCGGCCGCGGCCTTGTATTCGTCAGAATAAATCCGCCCGCTGTCTGTGAACGTAACGTCGATCTCCGTGAAATAATCGAGCGTGAAGCCGTCCTCGGGCAGATAGACAAACGCCGACACTGTGCCGTTTCCGAGCGAGGTGCCACCGCGCTCATAGTTGATGTAGATGGGGCTGTTTGCCACGCCGACGATCGTATATTCGCGGTAGGCGAAGGCGTCGATCGTATCGGCGGAGTTGTTCTCCGACAGGCGCACCGTCTTGCCGATGTCGCTCTCTTCAAAGCTCCACGCGTCCACGACGCACTCGTCCGCCTTCTCCGGCAGACGCCCGGCCTGCAGACACAGGTCATTGATGCCGCTCGTGAGCGAATACGCCTTGAGCACGGTGTCCGACCCACTCTCCCCCGCGCGCAGGAAGTCCGCCGAGTAGACGCCCGCCGCGGCGCGCACACCGGCAAGCCCCGCGAACGCGTCCACATCCTCCTGCGTCCACCCGAGGGTGGAGAGCAGGCGCCCGTCGAACATGTGCAGCTCCGAGAGGTACTCGTCCGCCGTATTGAGCATGGCCGCCCGCGTGACACGCAACCCCGCGAAAAAGCCGACACCGAGCGCGATGATCGAGAAAATCGCGAGATAGCGGCCAAGGCTCGTCCGGATCTCGCGCAGAGATGTTTTCAACAGCATACCCGCCTCACCACTCAATCTGCTCAACCGGGGTCGCATGCTCGTTGAGGTGCATGGACTGGATCGTGCCGTTTTTGATGGAGATGACGCGGTCGGCCATCGCCGTTAGGGCGGAGTTGTGCGTAATGATGACGACGGTCATCTTCGTGCGGCGGCAGGTGTCCTGCAGCAGCTTGAGGATGTTCTTGCCCGTGACATAGTCGAGCGCGCCGGTCGGCTCGTCGCACAGCAGCAGCTTCGGGTTTTTCGCAAGCGCCCGCGCGATGGCGACGCGCTGCTGCTCGCCGCCGGAGAGCTGCGCTGGGAAATTCTGCAGCCGATCCTGCAGCCCGACCTCGCGCAGCACCTCTGCCGCGTCGAGCGGATGCTCGCACAGCTGCGCCGCGATCTCAACGTTTTCGAGCGCCGTCAGGTTCTGGATCAGGTTATAGAACTGGAACACGAAGCCCACGTCGCGGCGGCGATACTCCGTGAGCTGACGGCGGTTGTAGCGGGAGATGTCCCGCCCGTCGAGCTTCACGGTGCCGCTCGTGAGCGTGTCCATACCGCCGAGGATATTCAGCAGCGTCGTCTTGCCCGCGCCCGACGCACCCACGATCACGCAGATCTCGCCCTGCTCGACCGTAAAGCTCGCGTCGTGCAGCGCGGAGATCTCCACCTCGCCGGTCTTATAGATTTTGCTGACGTTTTCAAACTCCACAAATGCCATTGCCATCATCCTATTCCTGCACATTTTTTTCAGTTTATTATACCGTTCCGGGCACGAAATTGCAATTCGCAAAACGGTTAATTCACGAAAAATTTACCGGAAGCCCCCCATGGGAGCTCCCGGTCATCCGCGTATTCCGTTTTTGTCCCCGCGCGGGCGCAGAAAAAGCGCGTATCCGGCGGCAAGCGCCGTCATGAGCACGGCGGTCAGGAGATTTCTCCCGGCGTCTGCGGGCACGGTAAGAGCGCTCAGCACGTTGAGCGCGCCGTGCATCGCCGCGCCGGGCAGGATGCTTCCGCAGCGCAGCGTGAGCAGCGCAAGCATCACGCCGACGGCACACGCGCAGACGATCTGTGCCGCCGTCTCCCCCGCTCCGGCTCCGCCGAGGAGGTTCAGCGCATGTACCAGCCCAAACGCCAGCGCCGAGAGCCACACCGCACGCCGCGGCCCCCGCGGCATAAGCGCGCCGAGCAGGAGCCCCCGGAAGAGGATCTCCTCCAGCACCCCCGCGCAGAGCATGGCCGCGGCGGCAATCGCCGTCTCCGGCCACGATACGCGGCCGAGTCCGCCCAGCAGGTTGCACGCGTCGACGGCCGCGAGCGGCGCGTACCAGAGCACCCGCCGTGCGGGAACCCTCGGGCGGCAAAGTCCCAGTGTCCGCCGCAGGCCGCCCTTGCCGCTCCAACCGAGCAGCGCGGCGATGAAGAGCGCGGCGAGCAGCGCATTACCGCTGTACGCCGCACCCAGCCGCTCGCTCAGCCCGTTGCCGAGCCCCATCGCAAGCACATACGCCGCGATGCATACAAGCGTAAAGCCCAGCGGATCCCGCCGGTAGATCCGCGTCAGCATCAGCCGATCACGCACGGCGCGTCGCTCAGCCGGACGCGCCCGTCCTGCACGGTAATCTGCCGTCCGCTGATGCGGTCGGTATAGCTGCCGTCCGCAAGGCCGACGGCGACGCGCACATCGTCCTTCCCGCCGCGCAGGTCAAACACGCCGCGCACGGCGAGCTTCACCCCGTCGTAGCGGCCGACTACGGTGCGCTCGTCCACGCTCTCGAGCTGAAAGCACGCATCCTGCGGCAGGGTGCGTTTCATCTCGCGCAGCTGGCGCAGATACGGCTGCAGGTCGCGGCGCTTGTCGCAGTAGGCATCGTCCGCGTCGAACAGGCCCACGGCCCGCTGCGGGGCGAACTCCTGCCCGCTGTAGAGCATGGTCATTCCCTTCTCGAAGTACAGCAGCGCCAGCCAGTTCTCCAGCTCGCGCCAGCCCTTCACGCGGGAGGCAAAGCGCGGCTGGTCGTGGTTTTCAAGGCACCGAAGCTTGATATACTCCGGCGGATACTCGCACTCCTGAAAGTTTACCATGTCCGTCCATGCGCGCAGCGAACCGCCGGAAAAGCACGCGTCGAAATGCGGCCAGATGTCGTAGTCATAGGTGATGTCAAACGCGCTGTAGAGCTCGGAATCGGCGGCGCAGTACGCCCCCATGCGGCGCAGGCCGAGAATATGCCCCGGAAAGACGCTCTCGGCCAGCCAGATGCAGCCGGAGTGTACCTTATCCACCTGCTCGCGCGCCTCGCGCCAGAACGCAGCGGGCACGGAGCTCGCCACGTCGCAGCGGAAGCCGTCAACAATCTCCGCCCAGATCTTCAGCGTCTCGATCTGGTATTTCCACAGGTCGAGATTCCTATAATCGAGGTCGACGATGTCCGACCACTCCGCCACGCGGCGGGTCGGGCGGCCCATCTCGTCGCGCAGGAAGAACTCCGGATGCCCCGCAGCGAGGACGGAGTCGGGTGAGGTGTGGTTATAGACGACGTCGATGATGCACTTCATGCCGCGCTCATGAATCTGCGCGACGAGATGCATGAGGTCGCCGAGCGTCCCGTATTCGGGGTTCACGCCGCGGTAGTCGCGGATGGCGTAGGGACTGCCGAGCGTCCCCTTGCGGCTGACCTCGCCGATGGGGTGGATCGGCAGGAGCCAGATGATATCCGTTCCCAGCGCGGCGATGCGGTCGAGATCCCGCTCCAGCGCCTGAAACGTCCCCTCCGGGGTGTGGTTGCGGACAAAAACACTGTACATCAGCTTGCCGCGCAGCTGGGTATCCGTTTGCTGTGCCATGAATGCTTTTCCTCCTTTTTATGCCGCGCTCACTGCAAAAGCGCGAGAAATTCCTCCTCCGTCAGCACGGGAATCTGCAGCTCCTGCGCCTTCTTCAGCTTGGAGCCCGCGTTCTCCCCCGCCACGACGCAGGTTGTCTTTTTCGAGACGGAGCCGGCGGCCTTGCCGCCGCGCTGCTCGATCATCTCCGCCGCCTCGTCGCGCGTGAAGTGCGTGAGCGCGCCGGTGAGGACGAACGTCTGCCCGGCGAAGCGGCTGTCGACCGGCTTCGTCCGGCTCTCCATGTTGACGCCCGCGACCTTGAGCCGGGCGATGAGATCCTTCGACTGCGGGCTCTCCAGCCACTCGCGCAGATACCGCGCTGTGATGGGGCCGACGTCGTCGATGGCCGTCAGCTCCTCCTCCGAGGCATTCGCGAGCGCGTCGAAGCTCCCGAAGCGGGCGGCAAGCACCTTCGCCGCTTTCTCCCCCACCTGCCGGATGCCGAGGGCGAACAGCAGCCGCCAGAGGTCGTTCTCGCGGCTCTTCGCGATTGCCTCCACGGCGTTCTGCGCGGACTTCGCGCCCATGCGGTCGAGCCGGGCAATCTCCTCGGCGCGCAGACCGTAGAGGTCGGCAGCGGTTTTCACAAGGCCGCTCTCGATGAGCTGGTTCATCACCGCTGGGCCGAGCCCGTCGATGTCCATCGCGTTCCGGCTGGCGAAGTGGGTGAGGTTGCGAAGCAGCTGCGCCGGGCACTCCGCGCCCGTGCAGCGCACGGCCGCGCCGTCCGGGTCGCGCGTGACAGGCGCGCCGCAGACCGGGCAGGTATCGGGCAGGAAATATGGCTGCGCCGTCTCCGGCCGCTCGCCCGGCACGACCTCCACCACCTCGGGGATGATCTCCCCCGCCTTCTGGACGATGACCGTGTCGCCAATACGGATATCCTTCTGGGTGATATAGTCCTGGTTGTGGAGCGTCGCGTTCGTGACGGTCGTCCCCGCCAGACGCACGGGGCTGAGCACGGCCTTCGGCGTGAGGACGCCGGTGCGCCCGACCTGCACGACGATGTCGAGCACCTTCGCGGGCTTCTTCTCCGGCGGATACTTATAGGCGATGGCCCACTTGGGACACTTCGCCGTGCTGCCGAGCACCTCGCGGTCGGCGAGACTGTTGAGCTTGATGACCGCGCCGTCCATGTCGAACGGGCGCTCCATGCGCGTATCGTTCAGGCGCTCGATCTCCTCCAGGATCTCCGGCAGACGCCGCAGGCGGCGGCCGGAGATGACCTTGAAGTGCTGATCTTTCAGATAGTCCAACGTCTCTGTGTGGGACGCGAATGTGCGCCCCTCGGCGAGCTGAAGGTTAAAGACTGCGATGTCGAGCCGCCGCTGCGCGGCGACCTTCGGGTCGAGCTGTCGCAGCGAGCCCGCCGCCGCGTTGCGCGGGTTGGCCATGAGGGGCTTTCCCTCCAGCTCACGCCGGGCGTTGATCTCCTCAAAGACGCTGCGCGCCATATACACCTCGCCCCGCACGATCAGGCGCGGGAGCTTTTCCGGCAGTGTCATGGGGATGGAGCGGATCGTGCGCAGATTCTCCGTCACGTCCTCGCCGACGCGGCCGTCGCCGCGCGTCGCGCCGCGGACGAACACGCCGTCGCGGTATTCGAGCGCGACGCTCAGCCCGTCGACCTTCGGCTCGACGCTGTATTCCGCGTCCGGGAACGTTCCGGCCACGCGCTCGAGGAATTCCTCCACCTCGCCACCGTTGAACACATCCTGCAGGCTCTCGAGCGGCACCGGGTGCTCCACCGGTGCAAACTCCGACAGCGTCGGGCCGCCCACGCGCTGCGTGGGGGAATCGGGTGTGATCTCCTCCGGGTGCTCGCGCTCAAGATCCTCGAGCCGGCGCAGCATGTGGTCGTATTCATAGTCGGAAATCTGAGGATCATCCAGCACATAGTAGCGGTAGCCGTGCGCGTTGAGCGTCTCGCGCAGCTGCTTCATTTCTTCCCGATAGTTCATAGTGTACCTCTTATCCGTTGTTCATGATATATTCGTCGGCATAGTCGATGACCTCGTCCGGCGTGGTGCTGAAATAGGTATAGGTATTCGGCACGCCGCCCACGATCACCGTCTCCGCCACGGCAATCTCGCTCGTGACCTGCGCGTCGGTGATAAAGCCCGGCAGCAGGATACTCATCGTAACGCTCACATCGAGCAGCACCTGATGGCGCGTCTGGTTGATGCCCGCGGACGTGAAGGCGTTGCGCAGGCTCGCCTTCGCCGAACCGACGGCCTGCATCCGCACATGAATCGACGGCCCGCGCCCTGCGAGCAGGCTTGAGCCCGTCAGTGTCCCGACGGGGATGGACAGCTCGCTCGATGAGACCTCGGAGAGCCGCTCGAGGATGTCGTCGGCAATCTGCACCTGCAGGCGGTTAAACTCCGACATGTTGCTGCGCAGGGCCGTGACGTGCCCCTCCTCGTCCTTTTCAAAGTCGATGAGCGCGTGATAGTCGATCTGCCCGGAACGGACGGCGTCGTTCACGGCGGCCACGACGATGCGGCTCACGGAGTTCGACACGCGTGATCGCGCAAGGCTCGTCAGGATCGGGCGCATGTGCATGAGCGCCAGACAGCACCCGCCCACGACGAGCAGGCACACAAGTCCCAGCCAGATCAGCGCCCGCGTCCTGCGCGGCAGGCGCACATAGTGCATGCGGTGGTAGCGCGTTCCTCTCACGGCAGACACCTCCGTGCTCAGTGTATGCCACACCCAAGACAGAGGTTCCTTATTGAAAATGAAATCCGCTTTTTGCGGCGGCGTGTACGTCGCGAAAAATACCCTGCGCGTAGCGAGCGTCGCAGGCTGGCACAGACAGCCGAGACGCAGAGCGAAGCGAACCCCCATCGGGAGAGAAGAACTTCACCCTTCTCTCTCAATGTATTATTCCCAGCCGTTCACAATCTTCTTGAACGTCTTGCCGCGCTCCATGAAGTTCTTGAACTGGTCAAAGGCGGCGCAGGCGGGCGAGAGCGTGACAATGTCCCCCTCCTCCGCGCGGTCGCGCGCCGTCTCCACCGCGCGTTCAAAGGGTGTGACATCGAGAATCTCGGGCTTGCCCGGCTCGTAGCCGGGGGCGTTTTCCACGGCGGCGCGAATCTTATCTGCCGTCGCGCCGCAGAGAATCAGCAGCTTGACGTGCTCGACCACCTCGGGTCCGAGGACGTCAAACGGGATGTGCTTGTCATAGCCGCCCGCGATCAGGATGACCTGCTGCTTGAACGACCGCAGACCCGCGATCGTGCGCGAGGGGCTCGAGGCGATGGAGTCGTTATAAAACTTCACGCCGCGGTACGTCCGCACCAGCTCGATGCGGTGCTCCACTCCGCCGAACTCGCGGGCAAAGCGGCGGATAACCTCATCCGGCACCAGCCCGTCGACCGCGGCGATGGCCGCCATGTAGTTCTCGACGTTGTGAACGCCGGGAATCTTGATATCCGTCGTGCGCAGCACCTCGCGCTCCTGTCCACTGCGGCGGCAGATGATGCTCTCCCCGCGCAGGAACACGCCCTCCGCGGGCTCCTCGCGGCGGCTGAACCAGCGCACCTGCGACGCGCACTCCCCGCCGAGTCCGCGCGTGATGTTGTTGTCGAGGTTAAACACGGCGATATCGCCCGGCTGCTGGTGGCAGAAGATATTCGCCTTCGACTCGACGTACTCGTCCATGTCGCGGTGGACGTCGAGATGGTTCGGCGCGAGGTTCGTCATGACGGCGATGTGCGGGCTGAGGTCCATCGTCATGAGCTGGAAGCTCGACAGCTCCAGCACGGCCCAGTCCGTCTGCGCCATCTCCCCCGCCTCGCACAGCAGCGGGTGGCCGATGTTGCCGCCGACGTGGACGGTCTTCCCCGCCGCGCGCAGCAGCTCCGCGATGATCGTGGTCGTCGTGGTCTTGCCGTCCGATCCGGTCACGGCGATGATCGGGCAGGGGCAGACATGGAAAAACTCCTCCATCTCCGAGGTCAAAACGCTCCCGCGCGCCACAGCCTCGCGCAGCTGCGGCACATCCGGCCGTAGGCCGGGGGTACGGAAGATAACGTCCTGCGTCAGGTTCTCGAGATACCCATCCCCGAGCTGCAGCGCGGCGCCCGCGCCCTCCAGCTCACCGGCCAGCTCACCCAGATCCGCGCGGCTGCGCCGGTCGCAGGCGGTAACGGAGATCCCCTCCCGGCAAAGCAGCTTCACCAGCGGGGTATTGCTCACACCGATTCCGATCACGGCGACGGTCTTGCCGCGCAGGGAATCGAGATACGCACGCATATTCATTTCGGCATGCCTCCTATATAAATACAGATTATGGAATTGTATAATGGGGTAATCTATTATACCTCGCTTCCCGCCGTAATTCAATCAATTTTCGTTGACTTTCCCGGCGCACTCCTGTAAAATAAAGGCTGCGAGTAAGCCGGACAGTCGCGGGGACAAGGCGAAAGCCTGTTCATGAGGAAAGTCCGGGCTCCACAGGGCAAGGATAACGGGTAACGCCCGCCGAAGGCGACTTCAGGAAAAGTGCAACAGAGATATACCGCCCGGCTCCGCCGGGTAAGGGTGGAAAGGCGAGGTAAGAGCTCACCCATCGGCTGGGAACAGTCCGATGCTGTAAACTCTATCCGGAGCAACACCGGTATGGGAGCAATAGGCTGGCCCGGCCGCTCCCGGGGTGGCTTGAGCGCCGCGGCAACGCGGCGCCTAGATAGATGACTGTCTAAGACAGAACCCGGCTTATAGACTTACTCGCACCAGATACGGGGACGCCCACGCAGCACGCGGGCGTCCCCGCACGCGCGTTATCGGGCAGTTTGGCGGTGTAGGCCGGTAAAGCCGGCCTGTCCGTGTCTCCGTGTCTCCGACGGCACACTTTTTGCCAACAGCGGCAAAAAGTATACAAAAAACGCCGCCAGAAACCAGGGTTTCTGGACTTCCTAAGCGCGCCCCATACGTTTAAGATCGTTGGAGTGCGTCCCACACGTTTGGGAGTGTCATGCAAGGGGGCATGAAATGCAGAATTGTCTCTGCGTTTGCGCCGCTGCCGCTGGCGGTACGAAATATAGGGGTGTTTGCTCCGATCAGCGGGGCGATGTGGGCATCGCCCCCTACGCCACCAGAAGAGACGTTTCGTTTATCATTGTAGGGGCCGATGCCCACGTCGGCCCGAGCGTAATAGGAATCGTCCTACAGATACCCCGCTTGCCGACCGGAAAGGGATTCCAAAACCTTGGTTTCGGCGCGCTTTTGGTTACTTTTCCCGCATAGTAAAAGTAACCCGCCGGGGGCAGACCCAACCAATTCAACCGCCAGCCCTCTTTTTGTGCATATCGCACATCAAAACACAAAAATTCTCTGCAAATTTATCTCAAATCCCTATTTACATTACTTCGCTAAAGTGATACTCTATTAGCACAGTAAATACGGCCGATCACATACGGCGTAGATGAAAAGGAGAACAGTGAGATGAAAAATTTCAAGAAGGTCCTCTGCCTTGTGCTGGCACTGGCCATGACCGTAGCGATGCTCGCCGCCTGCGGCAGCAAGGACGATGCAAACACCGACGGTGACAGTGCCAAGAAAACCTTTATCATGGGCGTTGACCCCGAGTATCCCCCCTTCAGCTATCTGGGCGACGACGGTAAGTTCACCGGCTTCGACGTTGAAGTTGCTCAGGCCGTCTGCGATGAGCTCGGCTGGGATCTGAAGGTCTTCGGCGTGAACTGGGATCAGAAGCTCGTGCAGCTCGACTCTAACGAGTGCGACTGCATCTGGTCTGGCATGACCATCCTCGACAGCATGAAGGATGCCGGTTATGTGATCTCCAAGCCCTACTACGACAACACCCAGGTCATCATGGTCAAGGAGGGCAGCGACATCAAGTCCTCCGCCGATCTGGCCGGCAAGAGCGTGGCTGTTCAGCTGGGCACCTCCGGTGAGTCCCTGCTCTCCGAGGGCGGCGATCTCGAGAGCCTTGCCAAGACCTTCGGCAGCCTCATGACCTGCGACAGCTTCCTCAAGTGCTTCACTGAGCTTGGCGGCGGCGCCGTTGACGCCGTGATCGTCGACAAGCCCGTGGCCACCTCCTATGTCCAGCAGAACGCGGGCTTCACCATCCTCGATGAGGAGCTCGGTGCCGAGCAGTACGGCATCGCCTTCCGCTCCGGCGATCAGGAGCTGTGCGACACCGTCCAGGCCGCCGTGCAGAAGATTGTTGACAACGGCACCTATGCCAAGATCGCCGAGAAGTATCCCGACATCGTCAACAACCTGCTGTTTCTGAGCAAGTAATCGGTAAAATCCAAATGAAACGCCTTTCCCGGGAGCTCACGCGGCTTCCGGGATTGCGTGTCTAAGAGTTGAGGTTAAGATTTATGACGTTAGCAACAATGATCCTGAAAATGAGCGAGGGTCTGGGCAAGACCTGCGCCATTTTCTTCCTGACGCTCCTGTTTTCCCTGCCGCTGGGCATGATCGTCACGCTCCTGCGCATGAGCAAGAACAAAGTCATCTCCGGCATCACCCGCTTCATCATCTCCATTCTCCGCGGCACGCCCCTGATGCTGCAGCTGCTGGCCGTGACATACGGCCCGTACTACCTCTTCGGCATGACCGTCGCCAAGAATAAGCTCATCCCCGTGGTCATCGCCTTCGCCATCAACTACGCCGCCTATTTCGCCGAGATCTACCGCGGCGGCATCGAGTCCATTCCCGTGGGCCAGTACGAGGCGGCGAACGTGCTGGGCTATACCAAGGTGCAGACGTTCCTGCACATCATCCTGCCGCAGGTCGTCAAGCGCATCATGCCGTCCATCACCAACGAGGTCGTTACCTTGGTCAAGGACACCTCCATGGCCTTCACCGTCTCCTATCAGGAGATGTTCACCATCGGCAAGCAGATCGCGAACTCCCAGACCAGCTTCACCCCGTTCCTCGTGGCGGGCGTGTTCTACTTTGTCTTCAACGCCATCGTCGATTTTGTCATGGGCAAGATCGAAAAGAGCATGGACTACTATAAATAAGGAGGTGCCGGCA
The DNA here is from genome assembly GCA_900552475.1 of uncultured Eubacteriales bacterium. Lineage (GTDB taxonomy): Bacteria > Bacillota > Clostridia > Oscillospirales > Oscillospiraceae > Vescimonas. The sequence continues at coordinate 19,750 of USAC01000028.1, forward strand.
TGAACGTATTGGAACTCAATCACGTCAAAAAGACGTTTAATAACGAGACGCTGCACGTCCTCAAGGACATCAGTCTCAGCGTCGGCAAGGGCGAGGTTGTCGCCATCATCGGCCCCTCCGGCTCCGGTAAGTCGACGCTCCTGCGCTGCGCGACGCTGCTGACGGACATGGACAGCGGCGAGCTGCTCTACATGGGCGACTATGCCGCCAAGAATGACGCGAGCGGCAAGGCCGTCTACGCCGGCAAGGCCGAGCTCAAGAAAATCCGCAGCCGCTTCGGGCTGGTGTTTCAGAGCTTCAATCTCTTCCCGCACTATTCCGTGCTCCGGAACCTCACCGACGCGCAGGTGAACGTCCTCAAGCGCAGCAAGAGTGAGGCCAGGGAGAAGGCGATGGTGCTGCTCGGGAAGATGGGCCTTGCGGACAAGGCGGATGCCTACCCCTGCCAGCTCTCCGGCGGCCAGCAGCAGCGCGTCGCCATCGCCCGCGCGCTGGCGATGGATCCGGAGATCCTGTTCTTCGACGAGCCGACCTCCGCGCTCGACCCGGAGCTGACGGGCGAGATTCTCAAGGTCATCCGCCAGCTCGCCGACGAGCACATGACGATGGTGATCGTCACGCACGAGATGAGCTTCGCGCGCGACGTGGCCGACCGCGTGATTTTCATGGACGGCGGCATCATCGTCGAACAGGGCGACCCCAAGGAGGTCATCAACAACCCCAAGGAGGAGCGCACGCGTCAGTTTCTCTCCCGCTTCGCCGCGAACTATCAAGCTGAATAAAACAAAGCGATCGGATCGTCAAAAGACGGTCCGATCGTTTTATGTTGCCTGAAAGGCCGATGACCTTTCAGGCAAATCAAAGTATATATTTTTACTTGCGCAGCAGCGCGCCCCAGGTGTCCTGCCCGCAGATGCCGTCCGCCGTCAGACCGTTCGCCGTCTGAAAGGCGCGGATGGCCGAAACCGTCGCCGCGCCGCAGATCCCATCCGCGCCATAGCTGCCGCACGGATAGCCCTGCGCGATCAGCGCCCCCTGCATGCTCTTCACGGCGTTGCCGCGGTCGCCGCTGCCGATCATCTGTGTCGTCACCATGATTTTGTCCCCCTCCCTGCTCTCCGCCTGCCCACCGGCGATCTCTTCAAACGGAAAATATTTTCCCGGGCAGGTCGTCCCGCCCGTCGCCACGTCCCGGTGCCCCAGCACCCGCGCCGCCGGATACCGCTCCCGCAGCGCCGCGACCAGCGCGCGCCCCGCCTGCCGCTGCGCCGCCGGCATCTCCTCTTCCAACTGAAAATTTCCCTCAAAGCAGATACCGACGCTCACGCGGTTGCTGCCCTCAGCGTGCGCACCGACTGCCCAGAGCGGCCGCCCGCGGGTGATCTCCCCGTCCTTCGACACGAAGTAGTGGTAGCCGATCCCGCTCCAGCCGTGCGCGAGGTGCCAGCGGTGGACGTCCTCCGCTGTACACGATGCGGCCGCCGCATGGTGCAGGATGATGCGCGTCGTCTCCGAGCGGCGCGCAAGCGGCGTGCGCCAGCTCCAGCTGCACTCCCGGATCTCCATTTCACGCCTCCTCCGTGTCGGCCTTCGCCTCCGTGCTGACCTGCAGCCGCCCGAGCAACTTGCGCAGAAACGCGGGCACCGGTACGCCGATCGCCTCCACGTTCTCCAGAATCGACAGCAGCTCGTTGATGATCAGCCAGACGATCACCACCGACGATACCAGAAATTCGGGTGCCCACTCCCAGCCGAGCGCCGCCGCACCGTACCGGATGAGCCAATCCAGCATCCCCGCTACCGCGACGATCACGAGATAGCCCAGCTTCTTGAGGATTCCCCGGATGCCGACGCGGCTGCTCAGCTCCCCGGCGCTGTACGCCTTGGCCAGCCCCGTCGCGTAGTCGAGCATCATCGCCGCCACCAATACCACCAGCGGCACAAACATCTGCACGCCGTAAGCGCACAGCGCCCCCAGCGCAGCCGCCGCCGCGGCCCGGATTCCCTGTTCCTTCATATGCATTGTGTTCTCTCCTTTCCGCGCCCTCTCCGGCGCTCCCCTGTGCGGGGTTGTTCTGTTCCCCCGCCCCGCACCCGCCGCCCGTTGCACCGCCCGCTGCACGGGTGTGTGCAACAGAGAGAAATCTTTGCCCGGAAAAGCGAAAAAGCCGCCATTTCCATTGGAAATGGCGGCTCATTAAGCCTTATTCTGCTTTTAAAAGCGCAATCTGTTCATCACCGATCTGCAGCCACGCAAACTGCGCGCAGTCTGCGGCAAAGGCATACAGATAGAGCGTCTCCGTCTCTCCGACCCCCATTTCCACCGCGATGCAGCGCAGAGGACTTCCGAAAGCGTCCGCAATCCGTAACTCCGGTGACTTGGTCACAACCGTTCCGAACAGATAATAATCCTCCGTCCCGGCCATACGGTAGATGTCAAATGTCCCCTCCCGGTCAGACCGGTGAAAAATCCGCCGCGCCGAGAAATATCCCGGCAGATGATACCCGTCCGCCGCTTTCGCAGCGATCAGATTGCCGGCCATGTGCCGTCCGTCCGCGTAAATCACGGCGCAGGAGGCATCCCCTTCGAGCACGTCCAGAACTTCACCCGATTCCATATAAGAAAATACATCCTCCGGCGAGCGGAAGGACATCACCAGATTCTCCGCCGGAAACATGGCGGAA
>USAC01000029.1 GCA_900552475.1 uncultured Eubacteriales bacterium
GAGGGCGTCGTCGAATACGTCATCAGCGAGCTGGTTCGCTATCTGCACGGCTTCGGCCCGAAGCAGTGGCGCGCCGATCCGAAGGAGATCACCGGCCTGAAGGCGGGCGTCATCGGCATGGGCGCGACGGGTACGATGATCGCCGCCGGGCTGCAGTACTTCGGCGCGGACGTGCGCTACTTCAGCCGCACGAGAAAGCCCGCCCTCGAGGAGGCGCACGGCTACCGCTGGATGGAGCTTCCGGAGCTTCTCGCGGACTGCGACGCGATTTTCACCTGCCTGACGAAAAACGTCATTCTCATGAAGGACGAGCAGTTTGCCCAGTTCGGCGACGGGAAGATCTTCTTCAACACGTCCATCGCCCCGAGCTTTGAGACGGAAGCGCTGGAGCGCTGGCTCGCGCGCGGCGGCAACGAGCTCTTCTGCGACATGCCCTCCGCCCTCGGCGAGCACGCCGAGCGCCTGCTGGCGAATCCCCACGTCAACTGCATCGGCCAGTCCGCGGGCTTCACCGGTCAGGCCGCCGTCCGTCTGAGCGAGAAGTCGCTGAATAACATCCGCGCCTTCCTTGAGAATAACTGACCCCTTGGAATACGGAAAAGCCATCCGCGAGATGCATCCCGGCGACGAGGTCGAGGGGTTCTACATCCTCCGCAGCGCCGCGCTCAAGACGACGGCGGCGGGCAAGCCCTTTATGACGGCGGTCTTTTCCGACCGCGGCGGCACGATCGAGGGCAAGCTCTGGGACTATACCGGCCCCATCGGCCCGGCGGACGCGGGCAAGGTCATCAAGCTGCGCGGCACCGTGGGCGAATACCGCGGCACGCCGCAGATCACGGTCGGCCGTCTGCGGCTCGCCGCTCCGGAGGATCCGGTGGAGACGGACGCGCTCGTTCCCATCGCCCCGCTCGACCGCGGGCAGACGTATGACGAGGTGCTGCGCTGGGTCGAGTCGATCGACGACGCGGACTACCGCGCGGTCTGCCGCGAGATGCTGCGCCGCCACGGCAACGCGTTCGAGCGGATTCCCGCGGCCAAGAGCGTCCACCACGCGTTTTTGGGCGGTCTCTTGATGCACACGGCGAACATGCTCAAGACGGCGGACTTCCTCGCCCGGCTCTATGCCGGCACCGTCGACCGCAGCCTGCTCCTCGCGGGGACGCTGCTGCACGACTTCGCCAAAGCGGAGGAGTTTGTGTTCTCCCAGCTCGGACTGGTGACGGACTACTCCGTGAAGGGCCAGCTGCTCGGCCACCTCGTGATGGGCGCGCAGGAGGCGGCGGAGGTCTGCGCGGCGCTGGGCGCCCCGGAGGAGAAGTCCGTCCTGCTCCAGCACCTCATTCTCTCACACCACGGCGAGCCGGAGTTCGGCGCAGCCGTGCGTCCCCAGTGCGCCGAGAGCGAGCTGCTCTCGTGCATCGACACGATCGACAGCCGCATGGAGATCTACCGCGAGACCTACGAGGCGCTCGAGCCTGGCACATTCAGCCCCCGCATCTTCGCCCTCGAAAGAAGGGTATACAAGCACAACTAAAACAAGGCGGCCCCGGAGATTCTCCGGGGCCGCCTTATACTTATTCAAAAAGGCCACGGCCTTTTTGAATAAAGGGGTTTCGCAGCGAACCGCGCATTTTTGCGTGCCGCGCACGCAAAAATACACTCTCTACGCGCAAAGTGTTTTTTGCGACGTACACGCCGCCGCAAAAAACGGATTCCACCTTATTCGCAGTTTCCGAGCTGCGAACTCTGTGAGACTTTCTCTGCAGATCAGGACACAGTCTTTTTTGACAACGGTTTTATGCAGATTTCTCCTGCGCAACCAGCGCGAAGGTGTCCTGCGCGATCATCAGCTCCTCGTTTGTGGGGACGACCATCACCGTGACGGGCGCGCCGTCGCGCGAGATGATGCGCTCCTCGCCGCTGAAGCGGTTCTTCTCCTCGTCGCAGGTGATGCCCATGAACTCCAGCCCCCGCAGGATCCGCGCGCGGGTATCGGCGGAGTTCTCGCCGACGCCCGCCGTAAAAACAACGGTATCCACGCCGCCCATCGCCGCGGCATAGCCCGCGATCATCTTGCGCACGCCGTAGCAGAACACGTCGAGCGCCAGCGCGGCGCGGCGGTGTCCCTGTCCGGCGGCGGCGTGGAGGTCACGGAAGTCGGACGACACGCCCGAGAGCCCCAGCACGCCGGACTCCTTGTTCAGCACGCGCACCGTCTCGGAGACGGTCATGCTGTATTTGTTCGCGATATACTCCACGACGCCCGCGTCCATGTCGCCCGCGCGCGTGCCCATCGTCAGCCCCGCGAGCGGCGTCATGCCCATCGACGTATCGACACAGCGGCCGCAGTCAATCGCCGCGAGGGACGCGCCGTTTCCGAGGTGGCAAGAGACGAGCTTCAGCTCCTCCGGGCGCTTCCCGAGCAGCTCCGCCGCGCGGAGGGAGATGTACCGGTGCGACGTGCCGTGGAAGCCGTAGCGCCGCATCCGGTCCTTCTCATAGAAGGCGTAGGGGATACTGTAGAGGTACGCGTGCTCGGGCATGGTCTGGTGGAAGGCCGTATCGAACACGGCGACCTGCGGAACGCCCTCCCCCAGCGCTGCGCGGCAGGCGAGAATGCCCGTGATATTCGCAGGGTTGTGCAGCGGGGCGAGCGGCGTACATGCCTCCACCGCGCGCAGCACGTCCTCGTCGATCAGGACGGACTCGGCGAAGCTCTCGCCGCCGTGGACGACGCGGTGGCCGACGGCACCGATCTCGTCCATGGAGGAGACGACGCCGTTTTCCGGGTCGGCCAGCGCGCGCAGCACCTCGCTGATCGCCTCAGCGTGGGTGGGCATCGCCAGCTTCTCCGCGTCGCGGATGGCTCTGCCGGGCAGCTGCGGCTTATAGGTAAAGCGGCCGTCAAGGCCGATGCGCTCGCACAGCCCCTTCGCCAGAAGCACACCCGTCTCCGGGTTGAGCAGCTGGTACTTCAGAGAAGAGCTTCCTGCGTTGATTACAAGTACATTCATGGGTGTGTCTCCTTTTCTCTATCAATAAAATTCAGTATAACACACCACAAATGTGGCTGACAAGGTTAACTTTCTATTCTTTTTCCGCACTTTTTGTCACAACAGAACTTTTTTATTGTGACAAATCTTTTTCATCATGTGGAATCATGCAGAAAATATTCCCGGAAGGACAGCGCCCTTCCGGGAATTGAATTTTTACAGCACCTTGCTCAGGAAGTCCTGCAGGCGGGGATCCTTCGGGCTGTCGAAGATCTGCTGCGGCGTGCCCTCCTCGAGGATGCGGCCGTCGGCCATGAACACGACGCGGTCGGCCACCTCGCGTGCAAAGCCCATCTCATGGGTCACGACGGCCATCGTCATGCCCTCCTTCGCGAGGTCGCGCATCAGGTCGAGCACCTCGCCGACCATCTCGGGGTCGAGCGCGGAGGTCGGCTCGTCGAAGAGCATGACCTCCGGATCCATCGCGAGGGCGCGGACGATGGCGATACGCTGCTTCTGTCCGCCGGAGAGCATGTTCGGATACTCGTTTGCCTTGTCGGCGAGGCCGATGCGCTCGAGCAGCTCCTCGGCCTGCTGCTGCGCCTGCTCGGGGGTCTTTTTCTTCAGCGTGACGGGCGCCATGGTGATATTCTGCAGCACCGTCTTGTGCGGGAAGAGGTTGAAGTGCTGGAACACCATGCCCATCTTCTGGCGGTGGAGGTTGATGTCCACGGACTTGTCGGCGAGGTTCACCCCATCGAAGAGGATCTCGCCGGACGTCGGCTGCTCGAGCAGGTTCAGCGAGCGCAGGAGCGTCGACTTGCCGGAGCCGGAGGGGCCGATGATGGCCACGACCTCGCCGCGGGCGATGTCGATGCTGCAGTCGTTCAGGGCCTTGACCGTGCCGTGGTTATACTCCTTCACCAGATGCTGCACAGAAATGAGCTTATTGCTTGTCTCCACGGCGCATTCTCCTTTCAATCGCTTCGATGGCCTTGGAGGCCGGGTAGTTGATGCAGAAATAGATGATCGCGGCGAACACATAGGGCGCCAGCGTGATATAGGACGTACCGGAGACGGTCTGCGCGGCGTACATGATCTCCGCCATGCCCAGCGTCGAGCAGATGGAGCTCTCCTTGACCATGGTGACGACCTCGTTGGCGAGCGCGGGCAGCACGTTCTTGATCGCCTGCGGCAGCACGACGAGCTTCATCGCCTGCCACTGGCTCAAACCCAGCGAGCGCGCCGCCTCGGTCTGCCCCTTATCCACGGCGAGGATGCCCGCGCGGAAGATCTCGGCGACGTAGGCCGAGCTGTTGAGCGCCAGCGCCACCACGCCGGGTACAAACCGGTTGATCGCGATGAAGCCGAAGAGCAGGTAGCGCGGAAGGTTGATGAACTGGAACAGGCCGAAATAGATGATCGACAGCTGCACCAGCAGCGGCGTCGAGCGGAAGACCGCGATGTAGGCCCCGGAGATGCCGCGCACGAAGCGGTTCTTGCTCAGGCGCATCATCGCCAGCAGCAGCGCCGGGATTACCGCCAGCGCCACCGACACAACCGCCAGCAGGAGCGTATACTCAAAGCCCTTGATGAACGCGGGCAGATATTTCGGAAGGAATGAAAAATTGAAGAAGTTGGTATTGCTCATGTTGGCGAACAGGTCACTCCACATAGGCGCAGGCTCCTTTCGTACCTCTTTTCAGACTTTTTTACAGACACACGAACGTGCAAAGCCGCATCAGGCGGCCTTGCACGGTTCGCTTGGATGTTCGTTTTTAGCCGACGTAGCTCTGGCCGACGTTGCCGTCGAGCACCAGCAGGTCGATCTTGCCGCTCTTGAGCTCGGTCACCAGCGTGGGAACCAGAGACTCGAGCACCATGCCGTTGGCGGCCTCGGGGAACTTGCTTGCTGCCGCAGAAGCTTTAGTCGTGTTTTTCTGTGCGCCGATGATGACGCTGGCCTTGTTGATGTCGTCGAGGGTCTTATACTTGTCCGCGTCGGACTCCTTCACCAGAATGACCGGGGGCAGATCAGTGTAGTAGGGATCGGAGAAGTCGCAGGCCAGCGCACGCTCGTCGGTGTACTCGCAGGCGGCGAGAACCATGTCGAAGTCGCCGTTGCTGAGGGAGGTGACGAGGTTGTCGAAGTTCATGGCCTCGATCTGCAGCTCCATGCCCATGGACTCGGCGATGTACTTGGCGACCTCCACGTCGATACCGGCGAACTGGGTCATCGCGCTGTCGGAGTAGAACTCGTAGGGGGGATAGTCGGGGCTGGTACCCATGACCAGCACCAGCTTGCCGCTGGTGGAGGTCTCGGGAGCGGCCACGGCATCGGAGGGGACGCTGTCGGGGGTGAAGGTGTCGGTGGAAGCGACCTTCTCCTCGATCTCATGGATCTTGGCGTTGTTGTCGGCGGTCAGCTCAGCGATCGCCTTGTTGATGCCGGGGAGCAGGCCCTTGGGATCGCCCTTCTGCACCAGAACACGGTAGGGCTCGGTCTCAGGCCAATCCACAACGCCCTCAAGCACCTTGAGCTTGACATCGCCGGTATTGGTATTGTTGCCGCCGTTGCTGCTGCCGCAGGCCACAAGGCTCAGCGCCGTGACCAGGGCAAGAATCAGACACATCAGCTTTTTCATCATTCTTACCTCACTTCATTATTTTAAAATTATTTTGCTTCTGTCTGCCGTCAGGCGGGCGGTGCTGTCTCTTCCTCGATCAGCTCCTCCTGACATTGGCTATCATACAGCAGCTTTGTATAAATGTCAACCCCAAAATGCATAAATTTTCACTCCACCTTGTGGTTTTGTTGAATTTGTCCTGTTTCATCCGAGATACCAGTCTGTCATCAGGCGTGATGCACAGAATCATTCCGTGTATATCTGCATAAATATACGCATAAAACGTATTCTCCGACTCAGGTACCAAATCGTGACCATTCTGTAAACTTTGTGGGCCGGGTCTTTACCTGCGGGGAGTTTTCCTGTAAAATACAATGTATCGTTTTGTAGATTGATGGAATCGAGGCGCTCTTATGAACTTTTTCCAGAAGGTAGGCAATGCCTTCTCCCGCTTTATGTATGGCCGCAACGGGGCCGATCATCTGGGAATGGCCGCCCTCTGGCTGGCTATCCTGCTGGACATTGTGAACATCTTCGTCAAAAACGGCACGGCGCACGCGGCGGTCGCTTCGGTCGCCATGGTGCTCACGCTCTGGGCGGTGTTCCGGATGTTCTCCCGGAACCTGCAGCGCCGCCGCGCCGAGAACGCGTGGTTCCTCACGAAGTTCGTCTATCCCGTGCAGCGCCGCCGCAGCACCGGCCGCCAGCAGCGCATGGACAAGGACCACAAATACTTCACCTGTCCCAACTGCCGCACGGTCTGCCGCGTCCCGCGCGGAAAGGGCAAGATCGTCATCACCTGCCCCAAGTGCCACCGCGAAATCCACGGACGGAGCTGAAAGACCTACGCGCCCCGCGGCAGAGCCGCGGGGCGCGTTTTTCACCAAAAAAGGCTACGCCTTTTTTGATGAAGGGGCTCTCGCTTCGCTCCGCGCCTTGCCCCACCGCAGGCGGGGCTGCGACACTGGCCGACATCAACCGTCGGATCTGCCGAGGCCAGTTTCTCTGGGCCGAGGCTCGTGCCGCGCAAAGTGTTTTTTGCGACGTATACGCCGCAAAAAACGGATTTTGATTGATTCGCGGGCCCCGAGCCGCGAACTCTGCGAGGCTTTTTTATTTTTAAAATCACATCACAGGAGGAATAACAACATGGCAAAGAAAATTGTTCTGCTGACGGGCAGTCCGCGCAGAAAGGGCAACACCGCACAGATGGCGGACGCGCTCGCCGCCGCGCTCGAGGAGAAGGGATGCCGCGTGGTGCGGTTTGACACGGCGTTTCTGCCCCTCGGCGGGTGCCGCGACTGCCGCGCCTGCTACCGCGGCGAGGGGGCCTGCGCCTTCGGCGGCGACGGCTTCAACGACATCGCGCGTGAGTTGGAGACGGCGGACGGTCTGGTGCTGGCCGCGCCCGTCTACTGGTACACCTTCCCCGCGCAGATCAAGCACGTCATTGACCGCTTCGTCTCGCTCTACAACGCGAAGAAGTTCCCCGCCGGAATCCCCGCCGCGCTTATCACCTGCTGCGCCGAGCCCGCCATGGACACGTTCGACGGCATCGTCTTCGCCTACCGCAAGACCGTCTCCCTGCTTGGCTGCCGGAACGTCGGCGAGGTGCTGATTCCCGGCGTCTACGGCGCGGGTGAGATCTCCCAGACCGACGGTCTCGCGCAGGCGCGTGCCCTCGCGGACAAGCTCTGTCCCACGGTGTAAGGCGTGATTCCCTTACACCATCACGAGATCAAAGGCCAAGCGCAAGCGGCGCATCCGTTCGGATGCGCCGCTTATTGGTTCTCTTTAGATTATTCTGTGATGAAGCCCTCGAAGCCCGCGGCGCGCAAGCGCGCAAGCATCCGCTCGGCGTTTGCGCGCACGGCGTAGGCCCCGACCTGCACGCGGTGGAGCGTCCCGCCCTCCGGCTCCGGCGTGGGCGCGTAGGCGACGCCGAAATAGCGGCAGATACCGCGGGCGACGGCCTCACCGATCTGCTGCGTGTGTTCTATGATCCAGCGGGTCGCTTCGGCGTTGTCGTGAAACTCCGCCTCGACATAGACGCACGGCGCGGCGGTACGCCGCAGCTCATACCACGTCTGGTTCGTGCTGAGACTGTCGGACGTGCCGGGCGTCAGCGGGGCCAGCTCGTCAAAGACGGCCTGTGCCGCGGCGCGGCCCCGGCCCGCATCGTTCCAACTGAAAACGCGCGTTCCCGTCACGCGGCCGTTGAAGGCGTTCGTGTGGATGCAGACATGCAGGTCGGCACCCCACGCGTTTGACTCCGCCACGCGCCCTTCCATGGACGCCGTCTGGTTGTTTTTGACTGAAAGGCCGCTGCGCGTGAGCGCGGCCGCCGCCGCGTCCGCAATCCGGCGGCACTGCGCCGCCTCGTTCGTCGAGCCCCACGCGTAGGGGTTGCTCACCTGAGACGAGGGCGAGAGATAGACCTTTGCCATGAAAACCTCCTCCGTTTCCGCGCGGCCGCCCCCATTCCCATGGATATGCGCCGGGAAAGGCCGTTGTCACCGGCGGGAAAATCCGATATAATGGAGAAAACAGCGGCCCCGGGCCGGGAAAGGCGGACAGCACATGACGCTGCAGCAGCTCAAATATATCTCCATGGTGGAAAAATGCGGCTCGTTCAGCAAGGCCGCGCAGAAGCTCTATGTCTCCCAGCCGAGCGTCAGCAGTCTCATCCACGTGCTCGAGGAGGAGCTGGGCATCACGATCTTCACACGCTCCTCCTCCGGCATCGCCATCACAAACGAAGGGCGGCAGCTGCTCAAGCTGAGCAACAAGCTCCTGCGCGACGCGGACTACATCGACGAGTACTTCCAGCGCAGCGCCGAGGGGCCGAAGCCGTCGTTTTTCATCAGCAGCCAGCACTATGACTTCGTTGTGAGCGCGTTTGAGGAGTTCGTCGGCGGGCTCGACGCCGACCGCTACACGCTCGGGCTGAACCAGAACCAGACTTCCGTCGTCATCGAGAGCGTGCGCAAGCAGTCGAGCGACCTCGGCGTGATTTTCCTCTCGGATGTGAACCGGCGGCACATGGAGCGCGTGCTGGAGGACAACAATCTCGCCTTCTACCGGCTCGTCCAGGCGCGGCCGCACGCGTTTCTCTCCGTGACGCACCCGCTCGCCGGGCGCCGGAGCATCCGCACGGACGAGCTGATGGAATATCCCTGCATCGTCTATGAGCAGACGGCGGACTCGCCCGGCTTTTCTCCGAGGAGATGATGCTGCCGAACTTCTACCCGCCCAAGGTCGTCTACATCAGCGACCTCTATGTGAGCACCGCGCTCATGCGCAGCTGCAACGCCTACGACGTCGGCACGGGCGTCATCTCGCCGCGGCTCGCGCGCGAGGTCGCCTGCGTCCCCATCGAGACGGAGGACACCGTCGACATCGGCTGGATCAGCATCCGCGGCCGCGCCCTGCGGCCGATCGAGGAGGCGTTCCTCGCGTGCATGAAACGCCACATCCTCGCCGCGCAGGGGTAAAGCTTTTTCCTATGGACGGCGATAGGGATCGGGTATTTCTGCTTTCACCGGAAATATGCTATGCTGGGATACAGGAAAAGCCGTATCCCGGCATATTTTTTATGGAGGTGTTATTATGAGCCAGCTGAAGCTGCGACATCCCGACCTGCAGGCGGACAGCCTGCACTTTGACACGCTGGAGGTGCACGCGGGTGAGCCGCGCGACGCCTACGGCGCGCTGATCCCGCCGATCTACCAGACCTCGACGTTCTATTTTGACTCCACCGACGACGCGGTGAAGGCCTGCGATGACTACGCCGAGAGCTTCGCCTACAGCCGCATCACGAACCCCTCGCAGGACTATCTCGAACAGAAGCTGGCCGCCCTCGAGCACGGCAAGGGTGCCGTGGCCTACGCCTCCGGCATGGGCGCCGTCTCCGGCGCGCTGTTCGCGGAGCTCAAGTGCGGCGACCACGTCATCTTCACCAAGGCGAAATACTCCGGCACGGAGGACATCACGAGCGACTGGCTCCCGCGCTTCGGCATCGAACACGACAGCTTCGACGCCGCCGACCTCAGCCAGCTCGAGCCGCTCATCCGTCCGAATACGCGTGTCATCTACGTCGAGACGCCCGCAAACCCCACGATGGTGCTCGTCGACCTGCAGGCCGTGGCCAAGATTGCGCACCGCCACGGCGCGAAGCTCTTCGTTGACAACACCTTCGCCACGCCCTACAACACCAACCCGCTCGACCTCGGCGCGGACGTCGTGATCCACAGCCTGACAAAGTACATCGGCGGCCACGGCGACCTGCTCGGCGGTGCGGTTATCTCCAACGATGAGCAGTTCCTGCGCCAGTGCCGTCTCGGGACGCTGATGCACTTCGGCGCGGTCATCGCTCCGTTCACGGCCTTTCTCGTCTGCCGCGGAATGAAGACGCTCGGCGTGCGCATGCGGCAGTACAACGAGAGCGCGCTGAAAATCGCCCGATGGCTCGAATCCGATCCCCGGATCGAGACGGTGCGCTACCCCTTGCTCGAGTCAAACCCGCAGTATGAGATCGCCCGCCGCCAGATGCGCGGGGGCGGCGGCATGATTACCTTCGACGTCCGCGGCGGCCTCGAAGCGGGTAAGCGCTTCATCAACCACCTCAAGCTCTGCTCGCTGGCGGTGTCGCTCGGCGACACGGAGACGCTTGTGGAACAGGCGGCGGCCATGACGCACACGATGATCCCGCGTGAGGTGCGCGAAGCCGCGGGCATCACGGACGGCATGATCCGCATGTCCGTCGGTCTGGAGGACGCGGACGACATCATCGCCGACCTTAAGCAGGCGCTGGACGCATAAATATTCCACAAAAGGGCAAGCCCTTTTGTGGAATAGGTTCTCGCGCCGAACCGCGCATTTTTGCGTGCCATGCACGCAAAACACACTCTCTGCGCAAAGTGTTTTTGCGGCGTACACGCCACCGCAAAAAACGGATTTTACTTTATTCGCGGCCCCGAGCCGCGAACTCTGTGAGACTTCAGAAAGCAGCCCCCGGCACCATAGGTGCCGGGGGGCTGCTTGTTTTTTCAGCTATCTGTCAGCTATCGAGATTGCTTACTTGCTGCGCCTGGATTTGCGGGCGAGGATGATCGCCGCGCCGGCCGCAGAGATCAGGAGCGTCGCCGTCCACAGGCCGACCATGCTCTGGTCGCCGGTGGGGACGGGTTTCTGCGTGATCTCGGTGCCGTCGGAATCCACCTGATCGAGGGTCTTTTCGTCCTTCGTTCCGGTGACGGCGGTATTGACGAGGGTCTTGCCCGCGTCGCTCTCCTGCGCGGTGTAGGTGAACTGCTGCGTCCAGCTCTCGCCGGCCTTCAGCTCGCCGATGACCTGCTCGATGCCGAGCATCTCATCGACAACCGCCACATCCTGCAGATCCACGTCGCCGGTGTTGGTGACGGTGATCGTGTAGGTCAGCTTGTCGCCGACGAAGGCCTTCGTGACGTCTACCGTCTTGGTGATGGTGATGTCGCGCACCTTGACGGTCAGCTCACCGGGAACAAACTGGAGGACATAGTTCGAGGCGAGGAAGTTCTCCCCATCCGCGAGGGCAAGGTCGCCCTGCAGGATCTGGTAGGTCTTGCCGCGCTCGGCGCCCGGCTCGCGGGAGAGCTCGCCGCTGAAGGCGGGCGTCTCACCCGCGACAGGGCTCTCCGCCTGATACGTCAGCGCCGGCTCAGGGTCGCCCACGCAGGTATCCTTGACGGCGATGATCCACTCGTGGCTGTCCGCCGTGACGAGGACGGTTGCAGGGGTGACCTCGGCGGTCACGACGGTCACAAGGTCGACGTAGTTGTCATTGGTGGCCTTGACCCAGACGGGATAGGCGCCGACGTTCTTCACCTGCGGCATCTCGTCGGTGTAGTGCTCGCCGTCCAGACTGTAGCTGTACGTCCAGACGCTGTCGTCAACGAGATCGCTGAGCGCGGTCTTGACAACCGCATCGTGCTCGCCGCCGTCATAGACGCCCTTGTAGGCCTCGGCCGTGAGCTTCGCGCTCTCGTTCTTCGTGACGGTCAGCGTACCGGGCAGATAATCGATGGCATAGTTCGCCGTGACGTCCCTGTCGCCGCGCATCAGCTTCGCATCGCTCGCAACGTTCTTGCTCGAGCCGACATCCGTCTGGCTGCCGGTCACGGTGACGCTCGCAAGGGTATCGCCCGCGGCAAGGGAGGTTCTGGTGAACGTATCGTTCGTCAGCGGCGTGCCGTTGTAGGCCTTGCTATCAGAGCCCGCAGTGATGGTCAGCGGCATCGGGGTGATCGTCAGCGCGCCGTCGGTCACGCTGAACGTGACGTTCTCAAAGTTCGGATTCGTATTCTCAAACTGCGCCGGGGTCAGACCCATCATATAGGTGCCCGCGTCGGTGCCCTTCGCCGTAGCCGTTCCGGTGAAGGTGAAGTCCGCTTCCGTATAGAGCGGATTGCTGGTGGAAACCGTGTAGCCGGTCACGAACTGCTCCGCGCCGCTGTACGGCCTGCTGTCGGTAATGCCGGTGATGGTCACAACGATGCCGCCGACCGGGGTGATCGTCAGCAGACCGTCCTTCGCCTCGGCCACGATATACTTTTCCGTGGCGTCCACCGTGCCGACCGTTCCCTCCTGGAACTGCGCGGGATAAGTGACGACATTCGTCCCCTTCGCACCGACGGTGACGGCGCTGAAGTCCGCGCCGTCGGGCGCGCTGGTGAAGCCGGAGACGCTGTGCTCCTCGCCGTCATAGACAGCGGTACCGCTGTTCGCGGTCAGGGTGACGTTCTGATAATAATAGAAGTTGATCACGTTCTTACCCGTGCCGATCGTCAGGCTCTTGCTGTCCGCCGAGACGGCGGTATAGCCGTCAATCGCGGCAGGCTTCTCCGTGACGATCGCGCCGAAGGTCTGGCCGCCCACGGTCTTGGAGGGCGCCACCTTGTCGGTCGTGCCGTTCCAGTAGTAGTTGACGGTATAGCTCAGGTCGCTGCGGAGCGTCCACGAGCCGGTCAGGGTGACGTTCTGTCCGGGCATCTTGAACTTACCGTCGCTGCTGACAGCCGCGTCGTCCGTCGTCCAGCCGCTGAACACATAGCCGTCCAGCGCGGGCTTCGCGGCCACGTTGACGTCCGTGTGCAGCTTGTGGGTTTCATCCGCGGGCAGGGCGGGCGCGCCGGCGGGGACAGGGTCCGTGTAGGCGTACTTCACCTGATAGCTCGGGATCGTCCCCTTGACGCCGGGGACGGGGAACTCGAAGGTCTTGTCGCCGCTGGTGAAGGTAGTCTTCGCATTCGTGGGATAATACTCGCCCTCTTTGAAGTTCTCGCCGGAGGTGTCGAGCTTCACCGTGTAGGAGAGCTGATAGGTGTAGGTGGTCTTGCTGCCGTCGGTCGATTTTACGCCGTTCGCCAACTCCCACGTATAGGCCTTGCCGTCCTCCGTCCGGAAAGCCTCGGGCTTCTCCTTGACGCTGATGTTCGGCCCCATCGGGTCGGTCACGGTACCGCTGCTGATGCCGGTGGTGATGGAGGTGGTGATGGCCTTGAACGCCGCATTGAGCTCGCTGCTGTCCGCGGCGTTATAGGCGTACTTGGTGTCCGCGGTCGCGGGGGTGGCGATGTTTTTCTCCAAAAATACATCAACAGTAGAACCACCCGGATATGTGTCTTGTCCGGCCGCGCCAAAGCAGACCGTGTATACACTGGCGGCTGTTCTCAGCGTGGCCGCCGTGTTGGCCGTCTCGTTATTAATCGCCCAGCTGCCATTGGTGCCATTGCCGTGACTAGCAGACTTCGTCGGCGCGCCATCCGTCAGGGCAATGACATTTCTGCTGTCCTTGGAGATGCCGCTCACCGCAGACTTCGTGAACTGATTCGCCGCGTTTTTAAGACCCGCATCCAGATTCGTACCGCCATTCGCGGAAAGGCTCCTGATTGCCCTCACAACAGCGTTGTAGCCAGCCGTGGTGGAGACATCCTGCCAGTCGCATTTAACGCTTGCACTTCCGGCAAAGCTCACGAGGGAGACATAGCGGCCAACGCCCGCGGTATCGCCCTTGTAGCTGTCAAGGAAATTGGTCGCCGCAGTTTTTGCTGCCGCAAGACGGGTCTCTTCAGTTTTGACAGAATTATCGGGGAACCAATTGTCCCAGTCGGGCTCCTGATAATGCTCACAACCGGATGCGTGGTAATTCTTCTGACCACACTCGGCGCAGTAGTCCATCGAGCCGGAGGTATCGAGCACCAGCACGGTCGCGGCCGCGCCGGGAGGCGTGGTCGTGGTGGTCTGGGTGGTCTTGACCTCCAGATCAATCCGGTAGGTGTTGTCGCCGAGCGGGGTCGCTTTCTTGCTCAGCGTGATGGTGTTTCCGTCACCGGTTTTATACTCAATCGTCCCGGTGCCCTTCTTGTCCTGTGTCCATGTCGTGCCTGTGCCGTAATTGCCGTAAACCACGTCGCTGCCGCTTTCGTTTTCAGCGAAAACAGACGCGGGCAGCAGGCTCAGCGCCAGACACATGGCCATGATGAGCGCGAAAATTCGTTTTTTCATGTGTACACCCTTTCCTTCCAAATTTTGTGTGTTCTGCGCCCTCCCCGCAGGCAGCGGAAGCGGGCGCTCGCCTTGCTCCGTCTCAAGAATTTCCCTGCGCGGAGCTGCCAGCCGCAGTCAAGGCTGCGGTTCCCTTCCAACGGCTGCGCGGGTCATCAGCACTCCCCCTGCAGCCGAATTTATTTTACCACAAATCACAATGTACGGCAACCTTTCAGGAGGAACTTTCCAATAAATATAATGTCAATCTTCCACACGTTTTTGTAACTATTTGCAACTTTTGGAAGATATTTCCATTTATTAAGATAAAGCGCACCGTCTATTCCAAGAATTCCCAAGCACTTCATTTCCTATACCTGCGCGCAGAAAAACGCCCCCGGCCGCCAAACGGCTGAGGGCGCTGTTTCACTTTTTCTCTGTCAGGCGGCGAACGGTATCGACTGCAGCCTGTACCAGCTTTGACATGGACATCTCCGACACGCCGACAACGAGGTTGCTGCAGAGATTGATCGGAATGAGCACGCGCCGCGCGTCGCTCTGCCCGACAGCCTGCGCCATGCGCGGCGTGATCTCGCCCCACATGGAGTCGGCAATCACAATCCCCACCGCGCCGACGATGATGTCGGCATGGCGGCAGTTGACGACCACGGCGTTCTCGCCCGTGGCGGCGAAGTCCGCCCCTGCCTTCATCATGGCGTTCGCGGCGGTGGAATTCGTCCCGACGGCCGCAATCTCCGCCTGCGGGAACGCACCCTTCAACTCGCGGACCAGCAGGCGGCCCAGACCGCCCCCCTGCCCGTCTACAACCAGAATCATCATGTGCTGCAAAGCCTCCGTTTTCTCTCAAAATGCCGCCTGTGCGGCTCTATCAGTTTACAGGACAGGCGGGGCGCTTGTCAAGCCTCCCGCCCCCGTAAAGCCCAGCCGTTTTACACCGCCAAAAGGCAAACGGTCTCACAGAGTTCGCGCCGCCGCAGCGGCGCAAAAAATATCCAATCCGTTTTTGCGGCGGTGTGTACGTCGCAAAAAACACTTTTCGCTTCGCTCTGCGTCGCAGGCTGGCATAGCCAGCCGAGGCGCAGAGCGAAGCGAAACCGATTCATCGCAAAAGGACCCTGCCCTTTTGCGGTAAAGAAATTGCCCCATCTGCCTTGCGGCAGATGGGGCAATTCGCTATTTCACCAGTTGGTGCGATGGACGTTCGGCTTAGAAGCAGCCCTGCTCCATCATAGCCTCGGCGACCTTCTTGAAGCCGGCGATGTTGGCACCAGCAACCAGATCGTAACCCAGGCCGTACTCCTCAGCGGCCTCAGCGGAGACCTTGTGGATGTTGTACATCATCTTGTGCAGCTGCGCATCGACCTCGTCAGCGGTCCAGACCAGACGCTCGGAGTTCTGAGCCATCTCCAGAGCGGAGACGCCCACGCCGCCGGCGTTAACAGCCTTAGAGGGAGCAACGATCATGTGCTTCTGGCCACGCAGGTAGTTCAGAGCATCGTTGGTGGTGGGCATGTTAGCGACCTCGATGTAGTACTTCACGCCGGAAGCAGCGATCTTCTCAGCGGACTCCATCTTGACGTCGTTCTGCATAGCGGCGGGCATGTACACGTCGACATCCTTGACGCCCCAGCACTTCTCACCGGCGACGAACTCGCAGCCGAACTTGTCAGCATAGGGCTTGCAGTGCATGGGATCCTTGGCGCGCATCTCGAGGATGTAGTTCAGCTTCTCGTCGGTGACCACGCCGTCGGGATCGTGGACATAGCCATCGGGGCCGGCGAAGTAGGTGACGGCAGCGCCCAGCTGAGCGGCCTTCTTCATGATGCCCCAGCCCACGTTGCCGTAACCGGAGATCGCGATCTTCTTGCCCTCAATCTTATCGTTCTCGTGCTTCAGCACTTCCTGCAGATAGTAGATAGCGCCGTAGCCGGTAGCCTCGGGGCGGATCAGGGAGCCGCCGTAGCTCAGGCCCTTACCGGTGAGAACGCCGTTCTCCCACACGCCCTTCAGGCGGCGATACTGGCCATACAGGTAGCCGATCTCACGGCCGCCAACGCCCATGTCGCCGGCGGGCACGTCGACATCCGGCCCGATGTAACGATAGAGAGCCGTCATGAAGCTCTGGCAGAAACGCATGACCTCAGCGTCGGACTTGCCGGCGGGATCAAAGTCGGAACCGCCCTTGGCGCCGCCGATGGGCAGGCCGGTCAGGCTGTTCTTGAAGGTCTGCTCGAAGCCCAGGAACTTGATGATGCCCTCATAAACATTCTTCTGGAAGCGCAGACCACCCTTGTAGGGGCCGATCGCGCCGTTGAACTGGCAGCGCCAGCCACGGTTGGTGTGCCACTGGCCGTTGTCGTCGCACCACACAACGCGGAAGGTGAACATACGCTCGGGCTCGACCATGCGGCCCAGCAGGTCAACCTTCTCATACTCGGGGTGCTTCTCGATCACGGGCTCCAGGGAGCTGAAGACCTCTTCGACGGTCTGAACGAACTCAGGCTCGTTGCCGTGCTTTGCCTTGACGTTTTCGATAACGCTGGCCAGATAAGCATTCATAATAAATTTTCCTCCTCAAAAAATGTTCCGTTTGGGGAACTTGTCTGCGATGGGAACCGCATCACAGTCCCATCATGCTTGATCATAACACCATTCCGAAAAATACTCAAGAGGAGATTGGTCAAAACGGCGGCGTATATTGGTAAAAATTTTGTCTGGTTTTTTGTGCAAAACGCAGAGGCGATCCCATGACATCCCACCGGCAAAAAACGTGCCTTTTCAGGCGTTTGCCGTTTTCCACGGCACTTTTTCAGTTTAAAGCAAAAATATCTCCACCGTAAAACCGTCGGAATTCCCATGCGCGGATATTGACTTTTACCAAAACGCCGGTATAATTATAAAGGATGCGCTCCGCGCACCGCATACTGTAAAATTCAGGCGTGCCGTCCGCCGAGAGACGGCGGTGCCGCATACGCGGCAGAAGGAGTGGTTATGCTTACTTATCCGATCCATGTGGCCGGACTCGACCGCGAGCTTCCCATCTGTAAGGTCTCGGACGACCTGTATATCGGCGCGTTCATCTGCTTCGGCGACGCAGAGCTGACGGAGGCCTGCGCCCGCGAGCTGCTCAGGCTCGTCCCCGCCGGCAGCTACGATTATCTCTTCACCGCCGAGGCCAAGAGCATTCCCCTGATCCACGAGATGGCCCGCCAGTCCGGCGCGAAGAAGTACTTTATCGCCCGCAAGGGCCCGAAAGTCTACATGCCCGATCCGCTGCACGTGGAGGATCAGTCCATCACGACCGCGGGCGTGCAGAAGCTGTACCTCGGCCGCGATGACGCCGACCTCATCCGCGGCAAGCGCATCCTGCTGATGGATGACGTCATCTCCACCGGCGGCAGCATCCACGCGATGGAGGCGCTGGTCAACATGGCCGGCGGCACGGTTGTCGGCCGCATCGCCGTCCTCGCCGAGGGCGCCGCGGCTGACCGCACCGACATCAAGTATCTCGAGCGTCTGCCCGTCTTCAACGCCGACGGCACGGTGAAGTAAAATCGCTCTCAAGCGCCTGCAGCAGTATGCCGCGGGCGCTTTTTTCACGCTTTTCCGCCAAAAGACTGCATGCGGCACGGCGTGGGGCGTCGAGGCGGAGCCGGATGAGGTGTGCGTCATCCACGCGCGTGGGCTTCGTCTACCGCGGCACCGTCCGCATGTTCTACGAGGGCACCGGCTGGACGAACTACCGGCTGTTTGAATACGTCCTGTGACTTGACGCGCCCACCGTTTTCCGGTAAAATGGATATAATATAGAATAATTCTGAGAGATTCGAGGTAATAAGATGGCAAACGGCTTTATCGACAAGGCTCGCATCACCGTCCGCGCCGGAAACGGCGGCAACGGCACGGTGGCCTTTCACAGAGAAAAATATGTGGCGGCGGGCGGCCCGGACGGCGGCGACGGCGGCAACGGCGGCAGCATCGTTGTTCTCGTCGACGACCACATGTCCACGCTGATGGACTTCCGCTACAAGCGCAAATATGTCGCCGAAAACGGCGTGGATGGCCAGGGCGGCCGCAAGTCCGGCAAGTCCGGACAGGATCTGGTGATCCGCGTCCCGCGCGGGACGCTCATCCGCGACGCGGAGACAAACGAGATCATCAAGGACATGTCCGATTCCGAGCCGTATGTGCTCTGCCGCGGCGGGCGCGGCGGCTGGGGCAACCAGCACTTCGCGACGCCGACGCGTCAGGTGCCGCGCTTTGCCAAGGCGGGTCTGCCCGGCGAGAGCCACGACGTCGTGCTCGAGCTGAAGCTGCTCGCGGACGTGGGGCTGGTGGGCTTTCCCAACGTGGGCAAGAGCACGCTGCTGAGCGTGGTGTCCAAGGCGCACCCGAAGATCGCGAATTACCACTTCACGACGCTCTATCCCAACCTCGGCGTCGTATATGTCGACGAGGGCGTGAGCTTTGTCATGGCGGACATCCCTGGCATCATCGAGGGCGCGAGTGAGGGTGCCGGTCTCGGTCACGACTTTCTGCGCCATATCGACCGCTGCCGCCTGCTGGTACATCTGGTGGACGTCTCCGGCAGCGAGGGCCGCGACCCGATCGAGGACTTCGAGGCCATCAACGACGAGCTGCGCCAGTACAGCCCCGATCTTGCGGCGCGGCCGCAGATCGTCGTCGCGAACAAGACGGATCTGCTCTATGACACGGCGCAGCTTGACGCGTTCCGCGCCTACGTCGAGGAGAAGGGCTACGCCTTCTTCGCCATGTCCGCCGCGACGCATCAGGGCACGCGTGAGCTTGTGCGCGCCATTGCCGCGCAGCTGTCCGAGCTGCCGCCCGTCACGGTCTATGAATCGGAGTACGTCCAGCGCCCGCCGGAGGTCGACATGTCCGAGCCGCTGGAGATCCGGCACGAGGACGGCCTGTGGCTCGTGGAGGGCCCGTGGCTGCAGCGGCTGATGGCGAACATCAACTTCTCCGACTACGAGAGCCGCATGTATTTCGACAAGCAGCTGCGCGCGTCGGGGCTGTTCGATCAGCTCGAGGCGATGGGGATTCAGGACGGCGACACGGTGTCGCTGTATGATCTGGAGTTTGAGTATCAGCGGTAAAAATTCGATAACCGGGAACCTGCACGGTCGGGTTCCCGGTTTTTCTTTGGGCTGTGCGGGTAAGCTGACTCTGGCGGCATGGACACGCCGATTCAACCTCCCATCCCCGCCAGGACAAAACATCCCCACGCAGCAAAAAAGCAGGGATATGCCCCGCATATCCCCGCTCACAGTTTTCGCCGTTTTCAATTTCTCTCCACAAGCGCGACCGCGTGCGCCGCCATGCCGGAGCCGTCCCCCGTAAACCCGAGGTGCTCCTCCGTCGTCGCCTTCACGCCGACCTGCTCCGGGTCGATCCCGAGCGCGCGGGCGATATTGCGCCGCATCTGCGCGCGGTAGGGCGCGATCTTCGGCGCCTGTGCGATGAGCGTCGCGTCGATGTTCACCACCTGCACACGGCTCTCCGCGAGCTTCTGCGCCACCCGCTCAAGCAGCAGGATGCTCGACACGTTCAGCAACGCCGCGTCGCTGTCGGGAAAGAGCGTCCCGATATCCGCAAGCCCCGCCGCGCCGAGCAGCGCGTCCATCACCGCGTGCACGAGCACATCCGCGTCGGAATGCCCGTCGAGCCCGCGGTCATAGTCGACATGTACGCCGCCGAGAATCAGCGGCCGCCCCGGCACGAGCCGGTGTACGTCGTAGCCGTGTCCGATGCGCAGGTTTGTCATGCGTTCCGCTCCTCTCTCTGCCGCAGAATCGCGGCGGCGACCGCCAGATCGAGCGGGCGCGTAATCTTGATATTTTCGGGATTGCCGGGCAGGAGGTAGACCTGCTTGCCCAGCCGCTCCACCGCGGCGCAGTCGTCCGTCAGCGGGAGCTTCGCCTCCGCCGCCGACTGCAGCGCCGCCTTCAGGACGTCCGCCTGAAACACCTGCGGCGTCTGGACGGCGAAGAGCGTGCTCCGATCCGGCGTCCCTGTGACGCGTCCCGTCTCGTCCGCCGTCTTGACCGTGTCGGTCACGGGCAGGGCCGGGGCCGCCGCGTGCGTCTGGCACGCGAAGCGGATCACCGCGTCCACATCCTCCGGCAGCACGAGCGGACGCGCGCCGTCGTGCACGGCGATGAACTGCGCCTTTGCGTCCGCCTCACACGCCGCGGCCAGCACGGACTGCGTCCGGTTCTCGCCCCCCTGTACCACGCGCACGGGCTTTCGCAGCCCGCAGCGGCGGCAGAGATCCGCCACCTCCAGCAGCCGGTCCTCGCGCGTGGCGATGATGATCTCGTCGACGAGCTGCGCCGCGTCGAGCGCGCGCAGCGTGCGCACCAGCACCGGCACGCCCTCCAGCTCCATCATCAGCTTGTCGCCGCCGCCCATGCGCGCGGCGCTGCCCGCCGCCGGCACGATCATCGTGCAGAAGGGGCGTCCGCCGGCCTGTACGCGGCGCAGCTTATCCAGCAGTTTTCCCATACTTACTCCTCAGACAGCATCGCCCGGTCGATGCGTTTTTCCGCTTCCTGATAGGGCGCCTGCTCCACGAGCACGACCTCGGACAGGAGGATCTGCTTGGCGCTGTGGAGCATTTTGCGCTCGCCGTTGGAGAGCCCGCGCTGCTTGTCGCGGCGCATGAGCGTCTTGATGACGCGGGCGACCTCGAGGAGGTTGCCGCTCTTGATGCGCTCCATATTCTCCCGGTAGCGGCGGTTCCAGTTGCTGTTGATCTCCACCGGCAGCGACGGGATCTTATGGAAGATCTCCTCGATCTGCGCGGCGGTCGAGAGTGCGCGCACGCCGATGCTCCCGCAGTTGTCCGTCGGGATCTTCAGCACCAGCCCGCCCACAGGCATCCGGAACACATAATAGCGGCCCAGCTTTCCGGCCAGACGCTCCTCGATGATATTTTCGATGATCCCCGCCCCATGCATGGGGTGGACGACGCGGTCGCCGATCAGAAACATACACGCACCTCCTCCAGTGGGTATAAACCCGCTCATGTATATTATATGGGAAGTTTTTCCGATTTTCAAGAGAAGTATCCAGCAAATTTTGTGGCAAATGGCACACTGCGCGGCGCGTCTCTCCCCTCCCCTTGCCACACCGGCCGCCCTGTGTTAAGCTAATGAAAAAGGGGGCGGTATGCGGTGGAGATTGTGTATCAGGACAGGCGGATCGTCGTGGCGGTGAAGCCGTCGGGCGTTCTGTCGACGGATGAGCCGGGCGGCGCGCCGGAGCTGCTGCGCGCGCAGCTCGGCACGGAGTGCATCCGCACGGTGCACCGGCTCGACGCGCAGGTCGCGGGGCTGATGGTCTTTGCGCGCTCGGCCAGAGCGGCGTCCATCCTCTCCGAACAGGTGCGCGAGCGCCGGTTCGGGAAGGAATACCTCGCCGTCGTCCACGGCGAGCCGCCGGAGGAGCGCGGCGTGCTGCGCGACCTGCTCGGGCGCGACGGCGCGCGGCGGATGACGTATGTGGCGCGGGAGCCGGGGCGTGATGTGCGGGAGGCGGAGCTTGCCTACGAGACGGTCGACCGGCGCGGCGGGCTGAGCCTTGTGCGTATCCGGCTGCACACCGGGCGGACGCACCAGATCCGCGTCCAGTTCGCGAGCCGCGGCCTGCCGCTGCTCGGCGACGGGAAATACGGCCTGCCCGGCGATCCGGGGCCGATCGCGCTCTGGTCGTGGCGGCTGCGCTTCACGCATCCGGAGACAGGGCGCGAGATGACCTTCACGCACCAGCCGCCGCCTGTGGCTCCTTGGAGCGGCTTCCATCTGCCGCTGGCAGGAAGATAAAGACTTCATCAAAAAGGTATAGCCTTTTTGATGAAGGGGTTTCGCTGCGCTGCGGCGCCGTGAACTCTGTAAGACATAAAAGCGCCCCGGACGTCCGTGAACAGGCCCAGTAAAAACGGACAATAGACAAAACACCCCCTGATGTAGGAAAATAGAACTACATCAGGGGGTGCT
>USAC01000030.1 GCA_900552475.1 uncultured Eubacteriales bacterium
AAATCGTAGCGCTCCACACCCAGAAGTTCCAGCGCCTTTTCCCCGTCGTAGCAGTAGTCCACGCTGTATGCCAAGCGCCGCAAACTGCGGACAATCGTCTCGCATAGGGCGCGTTCATCTTCAATTACCAAAAGGTGCATAAGAGTCCCCCTTTTCATTTCCTTTTTCTTTATTATAGCAAAAGCAGATAAGATCTGCATTAAATTTTCGTTCTTAACAGGGATTTTATCTTTCCTGTGCTATGATGATGGCAGAAAAAGTGAAAGGGTGATAAAATTGAGCTGTGCAAAAAAAGCAGCGGCGCAGGCCACGTTGCTGGTTGTGGGTATCGCCATGCTGTGCTTCGGCGCATGGCGCGGCGAGGCCGCGACGGTACTGAGCAAAGCGATTAAATTATGTTTGGAGTGTGTAGGCATTGGGTAAGAAGTTTTCGGGCGCGTCACAGATTATGTCCCGCTTTCGCGGCTGGATACAGGCAGGGGCAACTTTATTGACCAACCTGCACCTGCCGAACTTCCTCAAGGGCAAACTGTACCAAGGCGCAGGGAAAACCGTCTGTGTGCCCGGGCTGAATTGCTACTCCTGCCCGGCAGCCTCCGGCGCTTGTCCTATCGGGGCGTTTCAGGCGGTAGTGGGTTCTTCCAAGTTCAGCTTTTCCTATTATATCACAGGCTTTCTCATTTTGCTGGGAGTCCTGCTGGGACGCTTTATCTGCGGTTTTCTGTGCCCCTTCGGCTGGTTTCAGGAACTGCTGCATAAAATTCCCACGAAAAAGCTCTCCACGAAGAAGCTGAAGCCCCTGACCTATCTCAAGTATGCCGTCCTGCTGGTGATGGTCTTCCTGCTGCCGGCGCTTCTGGTGAACGACGTGGGCATGGGAGACCCGTTCTTCTGCAAATACCTCTGCCCCCAAGGCGTGCTGGAGGGAGCCATCCCGCTGTCCCTTGCCAATTCCGGCATCCGGGCGGCGCTGGGAAAGCTGTTTACATGGAAATTCAGCATCCTGCTGTCGGTGATTGCGCTGAGCGTGGTATTCTACCGCCCCTTCTGCAAGTGGCTCTGTCCGCTGGGAGCGTTTTACGCACTGTTCAACCGGGTGTCCCTCTTCCAGATGAAGGTGGATCGGAACAAATGCGTCTCCTGCGGGAAATGCGCCAAGGCCTGCAAAATGGATGTGGACGTGACAAAAACGCCCAACCATACCGAGTGCATCCGCTGTGGGATGTGCATCCGCGCCTGTCCTACCAACGCCGTCAGCTTCCGCTACGGCTTTGGAGACGGCAAAAAAGAACCTGTAAAACCTGCAGATAAATTAAAAACGGAGGAAACAAAATGAACGTAAAGAAAATCATCACACTGCTGCTGGCAGCACTGCTGGTGCTGTCCCTGGCCGCCTGCGGCAAACAGGGCAGCGACGACACGACAAAGCCCGACGGCGAGCCCAAGAACGCCCAGGAGGCGGCCGCTATGTACAAGGACCTGATGGATCAGGAGAATGCCATTCTGATGGAAAACCAGTCCCTTTGGGAGAAGGTGTTCCTGTCCGCCGACAAGGGCATGACCACGCAGGAGGACGGCAAGAACTACGGTGATTTCCTGCTGGACACCATTGAATCCGCCAAGGACAAGTTTACCGCCGACGAGCTGAAGCTCCTGCGCCAGGGCGGCGAGAAGATCCGGGAGATCGAGCGCACCCTGGCCGCCATTGAGGCCAAGTTCCCCGAGGCGGCTCCCAAGGCCCCGGGCGACGGTGACAGCATCCCTGCCGACAGCCCCACGACACCCGGCGACGGCGACAAGACGCAGAAGTTCCCCGCCTTCGAGGGCAAGGACCTCAACGGCAACACCGTCAAGAGCGATGAACTGTTCTCCAAGAACGCCGTCACCGTGATGAACTTCTGGTTCACCACCTGCAATCCCTGCGTGGGAGAGCTTGCCGAGCTTGACGCACTGAATAAGGAACTCGCGGAGAAGGGCGGCGCACTCATCGGTGTCAACACCTTCACGCTGGGCGGCGACGAGGCAGCGATTTCTGAGGCGAAGGACGTGCTGGCCAAGAAGGGCGTCACCTATCAGAATGTGTATTTTGACTCAGATGGTGAGGCGGGAAAGTTTACTGCCAACATCTTTGCTTATCCCACCACCTATGTGGTCGACCGCAACGGCAATATCGTGGGCGACCCCATCGTAGGTGCTATTACGGAAAAGAATCAGGCGGAGGCACTGCAAGCCCAGATCGACAAGGCACTGTCCGCCGATAAGGGCTGACCCAAGATTTTTAGAAAGTGTCTACGATGAAGAAAAAACATCGTAAGCCGGCACATTCTGCGCACCATTGCATCGCCTCTGGCAAGCAAGCACCTATCCTATCGAAATGGCCTTTGAGGGTGAAACCGGAGCATCAGAGGGGTGTTCATCCTTGGAGACCCCTGCTCCATCAAACAGGTATTGGACGAACACCTATTTCTTCAGCGGCGGTTTCGCCGTAAAGTATTCGCTCTGATCCGCAGCAGAAAAGCGCCGTCTTGGAAGTAATTCCGGGACGGCGCTTTTTACTATCCGCACATTCGATTTCCGCTATTCCTCCTGCTGCTGTGATTACAGAAAGGAACGGGAGGTTATGCGAATGGAGAGATTTGTCGCAGAGGGGCAGGGCGGAAGCGGAGAACAAGGCGGCGGAGAGTGTCGGCGAGAAAGCGTCCGTGCGCGGAAAATACTGGCGGCCGGATCTCAATCGGTCGGAATGGAATCTTCTGAACCGGCGGCTGGAGGAAGAAATCGAAAGTTCAGGACAGTATATTGACGAATCGACGAAATGGCTGTATGCTGATGAAAAAGGCGTACAGGTGTTCGCTTTGTACGGCATCGGCGACGGCATGGAGGCTACGCCGCTGTATGCGGTTGGCGGGAAGAAAGCACTCAAAGCCCATGAATTTCTTACGAGTAAAATGGAGGTCTTGGATAATGAAGCTGAGAGGAACAGAGAAAACGTTGGCCGATGGATTAGCGGCGTTCGGGGCGACGAAAAATATGACCGCTATGATACTCACGCTCTTGGCCGAACAGGAACAGTTACAAATGGAACTGATCAACTACATGGTGGGACACCAAACGGCGACTCCGAGAGAATTGCTGGAAAAGGCAATCGAAATGGTGAGGTAAAGTTCTCGCTGCGAGCACCGGTAGAACGGACAAAGGATCTCGTGGCCGTCCACAACCTGACGGAACAGAACCTGCGGGATGCGTTCTATCTGGGTGGGCTGCCGATGCCGAGCATCGCGGTCGTCAAGGCGGCGCTGGAGAAGCTGCCGGTCTATCGGGGAACAGTGTACCGGCACTACGACTTCGATTCTTTCGGCGGATACGACGCGATGGCGGAGTTCCTGATGCAGTTCAACGCGGATGAGGCAACGAATCTCGGGAACTACCTATCGGCCAGCACGGTGCGCAACGAGGATCGGACGAACGGCGAGTATACGGTCGACATGGTGATCCAGTCTGAGACGGGACGCAGCCTGAACGGTTTCGGCCGGAACACAGAGAATGAGGTGCTGCTGCCGAGGACGACCGAGCTAATCGCCGATTCTATGGAGCTTATCAGCCCGCATAAAGTAAGAATTATCGCAAGGGAGGTTATTAAAAATGGAGAAGGAGCGACCGCTGATGCCGGGACAGCTGGTATGCGTGACGTGCGAGAAGGCTCACAGGGGCTTGCGGGTATGCGACCGGTATCCGGACGGAATTCCGAGGAAGTACAGGGACAAGGTCGTAGGGATTCCGGACGAGACAGGGACGCCGGACTGCCCGGACTACGAGAAGGAGAAGGACCCGGATCGCTGGGTGAACCCGGAGTGGAGAGCGATTATCGAGCAGCTGAGGAAGGGCTGAAATACCAGCCGAGGGAGCAGAGCGTGAGCGACCGGCAGCGCAGCAGGTATTGTCAACGCACTGAATTCGAGTTGCTTTTCGCCCGCGGGCGTGGTAGGATAGACACATATCGCCACAAAAGGAGAACCGACCATGGAAGAAAAGAAAAAGCGAATTTTCAGCGGGATTCAGCCCTCCGGGGAGCTGACGCTCGGCTCATATATGGGCGCGATTAAAAACTGGGTCGACCTGCAGGACGACTACGACTGCCTGTACTGCATCGTCGACATGCACGCCATCACCGTCCGGCAGGATCCGGCCACGCTCCGCCGCCGGAGCGTCAACCAGCTGGCGCAGTACATCGCCTGCGGTCTGGATCCGCAGAAGAATATCATGTTTATCCAGAGCCATGTGCCGCAGCACGCGGAGCTGGGCTGGGTGCTCGGGTGCTATACGCAGTTCGGTGAGCTGAGCCGCATGACCCAGTTCAAGGCCAAATCCAAGCAGCACGCCGACAACATCACCTCGGGCCTGTTTACCTACCCCGTGCTGATGGCGGCGGATATTCTGCTCTATCAGACGGATCTCGTCCCGGTGGGGGAGGATCAGAAGCAGCACGTCGAGCTCTGCCGCGACATCGCCCAGCGCTTCAACGGACTCTACAGCGATACGTTCACGCTGCCCGAGCCGTTTATTCCCAAGGTCGGTGCGCGCGTCATGAGCCTGAGCGATCCCACAAGCAAGATGAGCAAGTCCGATCCCGACGGGTGCGTGTTCCTGATGGACAAGCCTGAGGACATCATGCGCAAGTTCAAGCGCGCCGTCACCGACTGCGAGACGGCTGTGAAGTTCGACAAGGAGAACAAGGCCGGCATCTCCAACCTGCTCTCGATCTACTGCGCCGCGACGGGGAAGACCCTCACCGAGGCCGAGACAGAGTTCGCCGGACAGGGCTACGGCATCTTCAAGCCCGCCGTGGGCGAATCCGTTGTCGAGCTGCTGCGCCCGATCCGCGAGGAGTCCGAGCGCATCATGGCGGACAAGGCGTATCTCGAGGGGATCTATAAGGAGGGCGCGTCGCGCGCGCAGTACCTCGCGAACAAGACCCTCAGCAGGGTTTACCGCAAGATCGGCTTCGCCGCGCGCTGAAAAAAAATAGAGCCAAACGTTTGGAATGTTACTTGCATTTTAGATGAATATCTGCTATCATTCTGATTGGATCAAACACCTCAAAATTCATAGAGAAAGGAATCCGTTATCATGATCTATACGACTGAGGTTCAGCATATGTGTCCGGTGGCCAAGGGCGCCTATCACGGCCCGGCTCCCATCCCCGAGGAGGGCAAGTGGGTACAGGCCAAGCAGCTGTCCGATATCTCCGGCTTTACGCACGGCGTGGGCTGGTGCGCGCCGCAGCAGGGCGCGTGCAAGCTGACGCTGAACGTGAAGGACGGCGTGATTGAGGAGGCGCTGGTCGAGACGATCGGCTGCTCTGGCATGACGCACTCCGCCGCCATGGCCTCCGAGATTCTTATCGGCAAGACCATCCTCGAGGCGCTCAACACCGACCTCGTGTGCGACGCCATCAACACCGCCATGCGCGAGCTGTTCCTGCAGATTGTCTACGGCCGCACGCAGTCCGCTTTCTCCGAGGGCGGTCTGGAGGTCGGTGCTTCGCTGGAGGATCTGGGCAAGGGCCTGCGCTCGCAGGTCGGCACGATGTTCGCCACCAAGGCCAAGGGTCCGCGCTATCTGGAGATGGCCGAGGGCTATGTCACGCGCGTTGCGCTGAACAAGGACGACGAGATCGTCGGCTATGAATTCATCAGCCTCGGCAAGATGATGGACTTCATCAAGAAGGGCGACGACGCCAACGCCGCCATGGAGAAGGCCAAGGGCCACTATGGCCAGTTCGATAACGCCGCCAAGTACATTGACCCGCGGCAGGAATAAGGAGGACGTGAAAAATGGCTCTGTTTGAAAGTTACGAGAGAAGAATCGGCAAGATCAACGGCGTCCTCGCACAGTACGGCATCGGCTCCGTGGAGGAGTGCCGCGAGATCTGCAAGGCCAAGGGCTTCGACCCGTATGAGATCGTCAAGGGCATCCAGCCCATCTGCTTTGAAAACGCCTGCTGGGCGTATACCGTCGGCGCGGCCATCGCGCTGAAGTCCGGCGTCAAGACCGCCGCCGAAGCCGCGAAGATGATCGGCGTCGGCCTACAGTCGTTCTGCATCGACGGCTCCGTCGCCGACGACCGCAAGGTCGGTCTCGGCCACGGCAACCTCGGCGCGATGCTCCTGAGCGACGAGAGCAAGTGCTTCGCCTTCCTCGCCGGGCACGAGTCCTTCGCCGCCGCCGAGGGCGCAATCGGCATCGTCAAGAACGCCAACAAGGCCCGCAAGCAGCCGCTGCGCGTGATCCTGAACGGTCTCGGCAAGGACGCGGCGCAGATCATCAGCCGCATCAACGGCTTCACCTATGTCCAGACGCAGTTTGACTATTACACGGGCGAGCTGAAGATCGTCCGCGAGATCCGCTATTCCGAGGGCGAGCGCGCCGATGTCCGCTGCTACGGTGCGGATGACGTGCGCGAGGGCGTGGCCATCATGCACCACGAGGGCGTGGACGTGTCCATCACCGGCAACTCCACCAACCCCACCCGCTTCCAGCACCCCGTCGCCGGCACCTATAAGAAGGAGTGCATCGAGCAGGGGAAGAAGTACTTCTCCGTCGCTTCCGGCGGCGGCACGGGCCGCACGCTGCACCCGGACAACATGGCCGCCGGCCCCGCCAGCTACGGCATGACCGACACCATGGGCCGCATGCACAGCGACGCGCAGTTCGCCGGTTCCAGCTCCGTCCCCGCGCACGTGGAGATGATGGGCCTCATCGGCATGGGCAACAACCCCATGGTCGGCGCGACCGTCGCCGTGGCCGTCGCGGTGGAGGAGAGCCTGAAGGGCTGAGTTTCGGGAGACGATATTTTTATAGCGCAGAGCACCCGCAGGAACAGAATCCTGCGGGTGCTTTTCTTGCGTAATTTAATGCATATCATGACGTAAAAGTGATGGTATCGCTGAAATTCTGCACGGATTTATTAAAGTTTTTCTTGACAGCAGCGTTTAGTAATGCTATATTGTGGGCAAGAGGATTTGAGCGATTTAGATAGAAAAAGATATAGAATCACCTGTTTTCTGTGCAATGGCACAATAGCTGCCGATATTTGACTGTCGGCCTGCGCAGAACAGGCGAAGGAGGGTGATTCCGATGTACCTCGCATAAAGCTATTCATGAACGACCCGAACATCAGCATGAACAAACGTATAGAACGTCAGTTAAGGAGGATAATCAAATGAAGAAATCAAGAACATTACCCGCCCTGCTGTCGCTGGTGCTTGCGCTTGCGATGATGCTGTCCCTGTCCGTCACGGCCTTCGCCGCTTCCCCGGCGCGAGCGTCCGGAAACGGATATAGTATGACAAAGATCAAGATCAGTGGCAGAGACTACGACATCGTTGCTTCTGCTGGTGAATCCCAGAGTCGAGCCTATACCGGAGCTAGCTGTGACGGTGCTCTTGACATTGTACATTCTGATCTGTCTGCTCAGTTCACTACGACACATTATGGCTATATCTCTGAAAAGGGCGGCTATAAATATGCACGGACAACCGATACACAGAGGTACACAAATTCCAATTATGTGGAGTGCAGATATGGCGCCGGTGAGGTTGAGAAGATCAGATATATCAATGGCACTGTCACCTTCTATGGGGATACAACCGAAACCTTGACGGTTACTTTGAAGAATCCCTGATAGTGTGAAAAAAAGAAAACTTGGTATAGGCGTTCTTGCGACGTTGCTATTCGTACTCTGTTCCTGCGGAACACTCCCGACGGATGGCAGAAATGCCATCCCACAACCACAGCCTGTTCCGGGGGAAGTTGAGACGTTTCCACTCCCGAATGAGAACGTCAGAATGGAATATACCAATCGGTATCGCGCACCCAACCATAGCGGGCCAGGATTCTATTACGCGGGACAGGCGATCTCCTACGCAGCATCCATTACTGACAAGCCGGTTGTTCTCTGCTCACAGTCCGGCTGTACGCACAGTGATTCCTCCTGCATGGCTTATATCGGAGATGCCAGACAGTTTGCCGAGTATCAGGGACAGTGGTATGCCATCGTCAAAAATTCGGACATTGAATATACATTTCTGAAAATAGACCCTACTACCCGCGAACGGCAAACACTGGGACACTGGATAGTGGAAGAACAGGATATTCTCCACGTTTATGGTGGCAGACTTGCACACGGATATGCATATGTGTATATCTATCAAGAGAAGTACAACGCTCAAGAAATCAGATTTTTGCCCTCCGAGGAACATTATGAACGGATTTCGCTCACAACTGGTGAGAACCAAGTACTTTCTATTGATGGTAGTATTCTGGCAGCCTCGGAGACATATGTGTTCACGGTTGATCGCGAGTATGACCATGAAAAAAATCTAGGTCCCGATCCGGTATACGCTATTTTGCGCGAGTATGACCTGACGGACGGCACATGCCGCGTGGTATCGGACACAACAGATGGATTTCACGCTACACCGGATCCAAATACTACCTACGGGGATCTCCTGATCTGGCAGCGGGGCGACACCCTCTTCGTCACGGACGTCTCCACACTGGAGCAGCGCGAGGTGCTCACGATGCCGAACATCATCAACTACTTTTTGATGGATAACCGTGTGTTCTTCCTTACGCGCGACGATGCAGGGATCATCAAGGTCTACCACCAGCTCCTCACCGGCGGCGACCCGGTGCAGCTCTACAACGAGGGGCAGACCGACGGGATGGTCTACAGCATCATCGAGGAGGGCAACGACTACTTCGCCGGGCCCTACCACGAAAAGAGCGGCCACCTCTGCTCGAAGCAGGATTTCTACGCCGAGCGCTACGACACTTGAAGCCATGCATCAGGCCGCAGTCTTGCGGCCTGCTGCGCCGCAAACCGGACAGGGAGGTGACCCGTTTGAAGCTGGAATTTCAGCAGCTGCGCAAGCGCTACGGACAGAAGGAGGCACTGCGCGGTGTCTCCATCACGCTGAGCGAGGGGGTATACGGTCTGCTCGGGCCGAACGGCGCGGGCAAGAGCACCCTCATGAACATCCTCGCTGGGAATCTGCAGGCCGACAGCGGCCGGATTCTCTTTTGCGGCGAGGACATCCGCCGCACGGGGAGCGATTTCCCCGCCCGGCTCGGCTATATGCCGCAGCAGCAGACGCTCTATCCGGGGTTCACGGTGGAGCGGTTTCTGTACTACATGGCGTCGCTGCGCGGCATGAAGCGCGGCGACGCTGCCGCGCGCATCGACTGGGCGCTCGGGCTGCTCTCGCTCGATGAGCAGCGGCGCAAGCGCATCCGCAGTCTCTCCGGCGGAATGCGCCAGCGGCTCCTGCTGGCGCAGGCGATTCTCGCCGACCCGGAGGTGCTCGTGCTCGACGAGCCGACGGCGGGGCTCGACCCGCAGCAGCGCATCGCCGTGCGCAACCTGATCGCGGAGATCGCGCTGCACCGGATCGTCCTGCTCTCCACCCACGTCGTACAGGACGTGGAGTACGCCGCGAAGGAGCTGATTCTGCTCTCCGACGGCGCCGTTTTGCGTCAGGCAAGCGCGCAGACGCTTCTGCGCGAGATGCAAGGGCAGGTGTGGGAGGTGCCCGCGCGCGGCGAAGCGGAGATTGCGCACCTGCGCACGCTCGGGCAGTTCTGCGGTATCGTGCCGAGCGGTGAGGGGCTGTTTGTGCGCCTGCTCGCGCCCGCGCAGCCCACACCGGACAGCCGCCCCGCCCGTCCGGAGCTGGAGGACGTCTATCTCGCGTGCTTCGGGGAAGAGGGGCGGCTGTGAGAGGGGAGCTGAGAAAGGTACTCTGCACGCGCTGGAGCGCGGCGCTGCTGGCGGCGCTCGTGACGCTGAACGGGGTGCTGTTTTACCGGTATTGCACGCAGCCGCAGGGGGACGAGGATTATACCCTCCCGCAGCTGCGCGCGGCCTATGCCCGCAGTGATGCCGAGCTGCAGGCGGATTATGACGCGCAATGGGCGCGTCTGGACGCGGCGGAGCCGCTCACGGACGAGGTCTATGATGAGATCTACCTCGCCATGTCGCTCGACGAAGCGGTGCTCACCCAGCGAGAGACGGTGCGGAGCTATCCGGACTATGTCCGCTCGCTGCGCGAGGAGGCGGAGGCGAAGCAGCGCTCCGGCTTTTTCGGCGCGCCGGATTCCTTCGCGGGGCGGAGCCTGCGCCGCGCGGCGGCGCACTATGCGCATCTGGAGGTGCTCGCGCCCGAGCCGTCGTTTTCCGGCGGGATCACGGTGCTGACCGACTGGCGCGTGACGGACGGAATCTGCGCGGCGGGCGGCGCGATGGCGGGTCTGCTGCTTCTGACGGGTGAGCAGGCGGCGGGGCTTTTGTGTCTCGTCCGGCCGACGAAAAACGGCCGCGGCGCGCTCTTTCGCCGTAAGTTCGCGGCGATGGTGGCAGAGCTTGCGGGGTTATTCGTACTGACGTACGGCGGCAACCTCGCAATCTCCGCCGCGGTGCTCGGTCTGGGGGATCTGCGGCGGCCGGTGCAGGCGGTGATCGGACTGCAGGGCTGCCCGCTGCCGCTGACGGCGGGGGAGTATCTGCTCTGCGTGTTCGCGGGGAAGCTCCTGTGGCTGCTCGCGGCGGAGACGGTCTTTTTCCTGCTCTGTGCGTGCACCGACCGCGCGGCGCTGGCGCTCGGCAGCGGGTTTGCCGTCGGTGTGCTGGGACTTGCGATGCAGAAGGTCCCTGTGCTCTGGCTGCAGAGCCTGAGCCTGACGCGCCTTGCATCGATGGACACGTTTTTGAAGGACTGCGTCTATTTGAATCTGTTCGGCCTGCCGGTCAGCAGGTTCCCTGCGGCGCTGGTGTTCTGCGCCGCGGTGACCGCGGGCGGATACGCCGCCGGGCGCGCCGTTTTCTGCCGCAAGAGCGCCGTTCCGTCGGTGAAAAACCGCGCGGCCCGTCTGCCGCTGCCGTCCGGAGCGCACACGGGGCCGCTGCGGCACGAGGGGTATAAGCTGCTCGTGCGCGGCGGGCTGGGCGCGGCGCTCGTGTGCCTGCTGGCCGTGCAGATTGTGTCGACCCGCGCGGTTAAGCCGCCGTCTTCCGAGCGGGAGATGTACTACCGCTCATACTCGGAGCGGCTCTCCGGACCGCCCACGGCAGAGAAGGACGCGTTTCTCGACGCCGAAAACGAGCGCTTCGCCGCGCTGCACGCGCAGCTTGAGCAGGCCGCCGCCCAGGCGGGCGGGGACACGTTCCTGCTCGAGCAGCTGACAGCGGACACCGAGCGGCAGCTGCGCCCGGAGGACACCTTCCGTGAGGCGGAGGCACAGTACCGCGCGCTCCTGCCGGGGCAGTCGTATGTCTACGCCAGCGGCTATGAGCGTCTGTTCGGCCCCGTCGGCGCA
Source organism: uncultured Eubacteriales bacterium (assembly GCA_900552475.1). Lineage (GTDB taxonomy): Bacteria > Bacillota > Clostridia > Oscillospirales > Oscillospiraceae > Vescimonas. The sequence goes on from USAC01000030.1 coordinate 11,377, forward strand.
CGAGAGACGCTGGCCTATATGGGGCTGCTGGTGTTCGCGCTGCTGCTCGGCCTGAGCCAGACAATGGCAGGCGAGACGGAGAGCGGCGTCGACGTGCTCATTCGCACGGCCGGGGCGCAGCGCGCCGTCCTGCGGCGAAAGCTCCTGCTGTGCGCGCTGCTCCTGCCCGCGGCGCTCGCGGCGGCGTATCTGCCGCGCCTGATCGCCGTGGCGTACCGGTACAGCCTTCCGCTGCTCACGGCCCCCGCCGCGGGGCTCCCGATCTTCCGGCGCATGCCGCCGTGGCTGTCGCTCTGGGGCGTCCTCGCGCTGGCGGCGCTTGCGCGCCTGGCGGCTGCGGCTGCAGCCGGGGCAGGGATTCTCGCGCTCTCCGCCCGCACGAAGAGCACCGTCTACACGCTCCTGATCGGCTGCGCGGTGCTCCTGCCGGTCATGCTGCTGATTTTGTTCCAATAGGGCCAAAGACCCGTCGGACGGGAAATTTTCCGTCCGACGGGTCTTTTTGTGTCGTTTTATCCGCCGCAGGACTTGCAGGCGGTGTAACCCTTTGCCTTCGCGTCGTCGAGTGAGATGGGAATCTGGCTCTTTTGCAGGTGGCGGCAGCCCGCTCGGTGGTATTTCTTGCCCGTCTGGGTAATGTAGACCGTCTCCGACTGCACGGGGGACGGGGACGGCTCCGCCGGCGCGGGATCGGGCGCGGCAGGGGAGGGAACTTCCGGTTCAGCGGAGGTCGGTGTTTCCGACTCCGGATCGATGTCAGCGGGTGTCTCGGGTTTCGATTCGGTGTCGGGTATATCGGGCTCTGACGGCTGCTCCTGCGCCGGTTCGTCCGCGGCAGGCGTCTTTGTCTCCTCCTGAATGCCCGCTTCGATAACGCGCTCCTGCGCGGCGGGCTCCGCCGTCTCGCGCGGGGCGATGCAGGCGGCGAGCAGGAACAGCGCCGCAATCGCCGCCGTCCGGACGCGCCGCAGGCGCGGCGCGAACTGCGCCAGCCGCTTCTCCAGCGGCCCGATCGGCACAAGCAGCACCAGCAGCGCCAGAAACACCGCGCTGCACACGCTCGGGAAGTACGCGAGCACGCCCGAGCAGGCAATCGCTGCCAGCACCCAGCGCAAAACCGCCGCCCGGCTGGGCGGCCCGCGCCGCTTTTTCGGCGAAGTTTTCTGCGGATGCTCCATAGCGGACACCTTCTCTGCATTTACTGCCCTTGTCAATCGAGGGCAATCTCAGCATAGCATGTCCGCGGGCGATGCGCAAGGGAGAAAGTACCGCCGTGTCGAAAACTTCCGCACCGTCCGCCGCTCGGCGGCATAATCTGGTATAGCGGAGCGGTTCCGCGCCGCGCGCGGAAAATCTCACGTCTCCGCGAGGAGTTTCTATGGCTTCCTTTACCAATGTCGCAACCCTCTCCTACGGCGGCAATCAGGTCAGCTCGAACGTCGTCACGGGCGAGATCCGCGAGGTGCTCACCGTCAGCAAGACGGCCGTACCCGCGGCCTACGCCGTGGGGGACACGATCACCTATGTGATCTATCTCATCAATTCCGGTACCGCCGCGCTGACCGGCCTGACGGTCACGGACGACCTCGGCGGCTACACCTTCGGCGCCGGGACGGTCTATCCGCTGTGCTATACGGACGGCACGGTCCGCTATTTCGCAAACGGCGTGCTGCAGGCGGCACCGGACGTCACGGCGGGGCCGCCGCTGCGGTTTACCGGCATTACCGTCCCGGCGGGCGGCACCGCCGCGCTCGTCTATCAGGCAGAGGTCACGGCCTACGCGCCGCCCACGGCGGACGGGGTCATCAGCAATACCGTGACCGTCACCGGCGGCGCGCTGGCGGGGCAGACCGCCACGGAGGAGATCATGGCCAGCCAGGCCGCGCGGCTCGAGATCACCAAGGCGCTCTCGCCCGCGGTCGTCGCCGAAAACGGACAGCTGACCTACACCTTCACCATCCGCAACTTCGGCCCGACGGCGGTGGATGCCGCGGATGACGCAGCGGTGACGGATACGTTCAGCCCCGTGCTGAACGATATCACGGTCACCTATAACGGCACGCCGTGGGCGACGCCGGGCGACTACACCTACAGCGCCGCGACCGGCGTTTTCAGCACGACGCCGGGGCGGATCACCGTCCCCGCCGCAGCCTATACGCAGAGCACCGACGGCACCTGGGTCATCACCCCCGGCACCGCCACGCTGGTCGTCAGCGGCACGATCTGAGACGTGTAAATGAAGAGGGGCAGGCCAACGGCCTGCCCCCTTTCGTTTCACAAAAGACCCATTCCTTTTATCACGAATCGTTCGGGAAGTGGTTGTATTTAGTAAATTGATGTGATATGCTATGAATGTGGAGATATTTTACAGATGAATTCCATAAACCGGAGGGCTTATTTATGTACTATGCACATATCAGGTGGGACGACAGGGGAGCGGCAATCGCCAGCCAGACCGTAGCGGAGCATCTGTCCGGGACGGCGGCGCTAAGCCGCGCGTTCGCGGAGGCCTTCGGGGCAGGGGACGATGGCGAACTGATCGGCCTGCTGCATGATCTCGGCAAGTGTACGGATGGTTTTCAGAACCGCCTGCTGCGGGACGGGCCGCGCGTTGACCACGCAACGGCGGGCGCAGTCGCCTGCTCCAAATACTATGGCCGGTTCGAGGACGCGGCCTGTATCGCGGGACACCACAGTGGCCTGCCGGATTTTGGCAACGTGCGGACCGATTGCGCTGGGGACGCAACGCTTTATGGTCGGCTGAAAAAAGGAATTGCCGAACAGTATCTGGAAAGCTGTGGCGAGAGCGGTATGACGCTCCCGGACTTGCCGCGGGCGGCGGCTCAGCCGGATCGGCTGTGCGCGTCGTTCCGGACGCGGATGCTCTATTCCTGCTTGGTGGATGCCGACTTTCTGGATACCGAACACTTTATGGACGGTGATCGCGGGCGCGGCGGATACGATGATATTCCTACGCTGCTCGCGCGGCTGGAAAAATACATTGCCCCGTGGCAGAATCCGCTGAATGTGCTAAACCGCCTGGGCGGCGATATATTAAATACCTGTTTGGAGGCAGGCACGAAAGCAAAATGGCTTTACACGCTGACTGTCCCGACAGGCGGTGGAAAAACCGTCGCTTCACTTGCCTTCGCGCTGCGCCACGCCGCCGTGCACGGGATGCAGCGGGTAATTTACGTCATTCCATACACCTCGATCATCGAACAAAACGCTGCTGTGTTCCGCGACATTCTCGGCGCTGCCAACGTGCTCGAGCACCACTGCGGCGTGCAGCTTGACCTCTCTGACGGCGCACCGCCGGAGGAGGTGCGCCGCGCGCTGGCCGCCGAAAATTGGGACATACCGGTCGTGGTGACGACGGCGGTGCAGCTGTTTGAATCGCTCTATGCAAACCGCTCCTCCCGCTGCCGCAAGCTCCACAATCTGGCAAACAGCGTCATCGTTTTCGACGAGGCCCAGATGCTGCCGCTGCCGCATCTGCGTCCGTGCGTTGCGGCGATGGCTTCGCTCACGGCGCAGTTCCGCTCCACGGTCGTGCTGTGTACGGCGACGCAGCCATCGCTCGGGGATCTGCTGGCAGCGTATGCGCCAGGCTGGCCGGTGGAGGAGCTTTGTCCACAGACGGCAGCGCTCTATGAGCGGTTCCGCCGCGTTACATTCCGCCGGGAGGACGCGCTGGAGGACAGCGCGCTGGCCGGACGGCTGGGGGAACACCGGCAGGTGCTTTGTATCGTGAACAGCCGCCGCGCGGCGCAGCGCATCTATGAGCTGCTGCCGCGGGAGGGGAGCTTCCATCTATCGACGCTGATGATCCCGGCGCAGCGGCAGGCATTCCTGCACAAGATTCGGGAGCGGCTGCGGCGGGGCGAGGTGTGCCGCGTGGTGTCGACGTCGCTGATCGAGGCAGGCGTGGACGTGGACTTCCCGCTCGTCTACCGCGAAATGGCAGGGCTCGACTCAATTTTGCAGGCGGCGGGACGCTGCAACCGCGAGGGAAAGCGCCCCATTGACGAGAGCGTCGTCACCATTTTTGAGCGGACGGAGCCGCCGCCCACGCTGTTCCGACAGGCGATCGGCGCGGCGGTGGAAGCGCTGCAGGGCGGGCGCGATCCCGGCGCACCAGAGACAATGGCGCGCTATTTCTGCAGTCTGCGGAGTCTAAAGGGAGATGCGCTGGATAAAAACGGTGTCATCCGGGCGTTTACGGAGGGGGTCAGCGGCTGCGACATGCCGTTTCAGACGGTCGCGGAGTCGTTTCATCTGATCGAGAGCAATACCCACACGGTCTATGTCCCGTTTGACGAGGGATCCGCGCTGATCGAGCGGCTGGCCGCGGGGGAGTGCTCCCGCGCGCTCTACCGCGCGCTGGGGCGGTATGCCGTCTCGGTATATGAGCCGCATTTTCAGGCGCTGTACGCCGCCGGGGCGATCCTGACGGCGCAGGATGTCCCCACGCTGGACAGCGGCAGCGCCATCCTGCGGGACATGTCGCTCTACAGCGAGACGATGGGCCTGACGCTGGAGCCAGAGACGGGGAAAGCGCTTATGATCTGAAGTCCGTTTTATGGGACAGGCTTACTGATAAAATCAGCATACGCTATAAGAGAGAAAGGAGAGTGTTTATGGCCATTCAAGTAGAGGTCTGGGGTGAGTACGCGTGTTTCACGCGGCCTGAGATGAAGACCGAACGCGTCAGCTATGATTGCATGACACCGTCCGCTGCGCGCGGACTGCTCGAAAGCATCTACTGGCATCCGGGGCTGATGTGGCGGATCGACCGCATCCATGTGTGCCGACCGATCCGGTTCACAAACATCCGCCGCAACGAGGTGAAAGACAAGATCAGCGCCCGCAACGTAAAAACCGTGATGGAGCGCGGCGCGGGCGAGCTGTACCTCGCGGCACCGGAGAGCATCCAGCAGCGCGCGGCTATGGTGCTGCAGGATGTGCGGTATGTGATCGACGCGCACTTTGATCTGACAGAAAAAGCCGCGCCCAGCGACAGCCCCGGCAAGTTTCAGGACATCGTCAAGCGGCGGCTCGAGCGCGGACAGTGCTACAGCATGCCCTATTTCGGAACGCGGGAGTTCCCGGCACAGTTCCGCCGCTGCACGATGCTTCCGCCGTGCCCGGAGGAGCTGCTCGGTATGCGTGATCTGGGTTGGATGCTCTGGGATATGGATTATGGCGATCCGCAGGACATTCGGCCGCGGTTCTTCCGGGCCGTCATGACCGACGGCATCGTGACCGTCCCGCCGCCGGAGAGCGGGGAGGTGCATGGATGATTCTGCAGGCTTTGACGCGCTATTATGAGGATCTGCTCACGCGCGGGGAAATCGCCGCACCGGGCTGGTCGCCCGCGAAGATCAGCTTCGCGCTTTGTCTCGACGAAAACGGCGCGGTGATACAAGTCATCCCCACTATGCAGGAGGTCGTCGCCGGGAAAAAGACCGTCCAGCGGCCGCAGGAGATAGTTCTGCCCGCGGCGGTAAAACGCACGGCCGGCGTCGCGTCCAACTTTCTCTGGGACAACTCCGCCTATCTGTTGGGCATCGATCAGAAGGGGAAGCCCGCGCGCAGCCGCGAGTGTTTTCAAGCGGCGGCGCAGCTGCACCACGCGATTCTGGACGGTGTGGAGAGCCCCGCCGCGCGGGCGATTCTCGCTTTTTTCGACACATGGGATCCGTCGATGGCGGCGGAGCACCCGGCTCTGCGCGCATCGTTCGACGAAATCACCGGGAGCGCCAATCTCGCATTCCGTGTGGACAGCGTCTATCCGCAGGACGATCCCGCCATCCGCGCGGCATGGCAAACGCATCGCGACGGCGGCGACCCGAACGCCGTGCGCCTGCAGTGTCTTGTAACGGGGCGGGAGGACGAGATTTCCGCGACGCACCCGGCCATCAAGGGCGTGCGGGACGCGCAGTCGAGCGGCGCGGCGCTCGTCTCCTTCAACGCCCCGGCGTTCTGCTCCTACGGACGCGAGCAGAATTACAACGCCCCCGTGGGAAAGCATGCCGCCTTCGCCTATACGGCGGCGCTCAATCACCTGCTCGCGGACAAAAGCAGTGTCCAGACGATCGGGGACACAACCGTCGTCTGCTGGGCCGAAGGCGCGGAGCCGGTCTATCAGGACTATGCACAGGCGTTTCTCTTCGGCGGCGAGACACCCAAAGGGCTTTCCGACAACGATCTGCGCGCGGCGCTGAAGCGTCTGGCGGATGGAAAGCCCTGCGACGACCTCGGCGTCGATCCGAACCGACCGTTCTACATTCTCGGCCTTGCGCCCAATGCGGCTCGCCTGTCCGTACGCTTCTTCCTGCGCGACACCTTCTGGCGGCTGATGCGGAACGTCAACGCGCACTATGAGCGTCTGCGCATCGTGGGCTCACGGTACGAGATGCTGCCACTCTGGGCGATGCTGCGCGAGACGGTAAACCTCAACTCCCGCGACAAATCGCCGGCCCCCGCAATGGCGGGCGCGACGGCGCGCACCGTCTTCTCCGGCGGGCCGTATCCGGCGGCACTGCTGGAGGGCGTGATGCTCCGCATCCGCGCAGAGCGGAACGTCACATGGGGCCGCGCGGCCATCTTAAAAGCGTATTACCTGAACAATCCACATACAGACTGCCCGAAGGAGGTTTTGACCGTGAGTCTCAACGAAGCCAGCACCAACCCGGCCTATACGCTGGGCCGCCTGTTCTCGGTCTACGAGGCCGTGCAGCAGGCCGCAAATCCCAGCATCAACGCAACGATCAAGGATAAGTATTTCAGCTCCGCTGCGGCGATGCCCGCGAGTATTTTCCCCGTGCTGAACAATCTCTATCAGAAACATCTGCGCAAGCTCAGCACAGCCCAGCGAGTCTACTATGATAAGCAGGTTGGCGCGCTCAAAAATGTCCTGAGCGAAGAGCTTCCCACCCGGCTGACGCTGGCGCAGCAAGGGGCCTTTGACCTTGGTTACTATCATCAGACACAGAAGCGTTATACGAAAAAGGAGGAGAATGAAAATGGCTGAAGCGATCAAGAACCGGTATGAGTTTGTTGTGCTGTTCGACGTGGAGAACGGCAATCCAAACGGTGACCCCGACGCAGGCAACATGCCTCGCATCGACCCGGAGACGGGTTATGGTCTGGTGACGGACGTGTGCCTCAAGCGCAAGATTCGCAACTTCGTGGAGACGGCGAAGGAGGACAAGCCGGGCTATCGCATCTACATCAAGGACGGCGTACCGCTGAATACAAGCGACAAGGAAGCCTGCGCCTACGTCGGCGTAGATCCGACCAAGCTTAAAGACGCCAAGAAAAAGGACGAGCACCTCGACGAGAAGCTCCGCGACTTCATGTGCGCCAACTTCTACGATATCCGCACCTTTGGTGCAGTCATGACCACGTTCGTCAAGGGTACGCTCAACTGTGGACAGGTGCGTGGGCCGGTGCAGATCGGCTTCGCGCGTAGCGTCGATCCTATCCTGCCGCAGGAGATCACGATCACGCGCGTCGCCATCACCACTGAGGCAGATGCGGAAAAGAAGGGTACGGAGATGGGCCGCAAGTACATTGTCCCCTACGGCTTGTACCGTGTGGAGGGCTATGTCTCGGCAAACCTCGCGCGCAAGACGACTGGGTTTTCTGAGGAGGATCTGTCTCTTCTGTGGACGGCTATCCTCAACATGTTTGAAAACGACCACTCTGCTGCGCGCGGCAAGATGGCCGTGCGTGAGCTGATCGTGTTCAAGCACGACACGGAGCTTGGCTGCGCCCCGGCACACAAGCTCTTCGAGCTGGTAAAGGCTGCACACAAGGACGGCGTTACCTCTCCGCGCAGCTATGACGACTACACCGTCACCGTGGACGAGGAGCATCTGCCCGCCGGTGTGACCTGCATGCGGATGGGGTGATCTATCCGGAAGAGGACTTCCTCCAGCTCTCCGGCCTGCAGCACTTTAAGTTCTGCCGCCGGCAGTGGGCGCTCATCCATATCGAAAACCAGTGGGCGGAGAACCTGCGCACGACGGACGGGGCGATTCTGCACGAGCGGGCACACGACGGGAACTTCGCCGAGAGCCGCGGGGATCTGCTCGTCACGCGGGACATGCGCGTCTTTTCACCGACGCTCGGCGTCTCCGGCGCGTGCGACGTGCTGGAGTTCCGCCGCGGCAGCACGGGCATCCCTCTCAAAGGCCGGGACGGGCTCTGGCAGCCCTATCCCGTGGAGTATAAGCGCGGGCGGCCGAAGGAGGACAGCTGCGACGAGCTGCAGCTTTGCGGGCAGGCGATATGTCTGGAGGAGATGCTCTGCTGCTAAATCCCGGCAGGCGCGCTATATTACGGCGAGATCCGCAGGCGCAGGGAGATTACCTTCACAGCCGCTCTGCGCGAAGAAGTACGTTCACTTCTTTATGAGATGCACGACCTCTATGCCCGCGGGAGGACACCGAAGGTGCGGCCGACGAAGGCATGCAATGCCTGTTCGCTGCGCGAGCTCTGCCTGCCGAAGCTGATGCGCAGAAGCTCTGTTTCCGCCTATGTGCACCGCGCGATGGAGGAGGACAGTCTATGAGACATCTGCTCAATACGCTCTTTGTCACGTCGGAGGACGTGTACCTCTCGCTCGACGGTGAGAATGTGGTCGCGAACCGCGGCGACGAAATCGCGGCGCGCTATCCGCTGCACACGCTGCAGAGCATCGTGTCGTTTTCCTATGCCGGTGCGTCCCCGGCGATGATGGGGGCCTGCGCCGCGCGCGGGGTCGGGCTCGCGTTCTGCAGCCCGCGCGGGAAATTTCTCGCCCGGGTCTGCGGCCCGTCGCAGGGGAATGTCCTGCTGCGGCGGATGCAGTACCGCGTGGCGGACGACCCCGGCGAGAGCTGCCGCGCGGCACGGATGATGATCTTCGGCAAGGTCTATAACGCCCGCTGGAGCGTGGAGCGCACGAAGCGGGACCACGCGATGCGGGTGGACACCGGGCGCTTAGCCGAGGTGTCGGCGCAGCTGCAGGGGCTTTTGCCGCAGATTGCGGCCGAAACGTCGCTTGAGAGCCTGCGCGGGCTGGAGGGCTCCGGGGCCACGGCCTATTTCGGCGTGCTCGACGAGATGATCCTGCGGGAGAAGGAGACGTTTTTCTTCCACGAGCGCAGCCGCCGCCCGCCGCTCGACGCGTTCAACGCGCTGCTCTCGTTTGCCTATAGTCTGCTCGCGCACGACTGTGCCTCCGCGCTCGAGAGTGTGGGACTGGACGCCTATGTCGGCTTCCTGCACCGCGACCGGCCGGGGCGCGAGTCGCTGGCGCTCGACCTGATGGAGGAGCTGCGCGCGTGCATGGCGGACCGGTTCGTGCTGACGATAGTAAATAACCGCGTGCTCAAGGCATCGGACTTTGTCTTTCGCGAGAGCGGCGCCGTGCTGCTGACGGACGAGGGACGCAGAACGTTTCTCCGACGTTGGCAGGAGCGCAAATATGAGACGATCACGCACCCGTTTCTTGAAGAAAAGCTCCCGTGGGGGCTGGTGCCGTATGTCCAGAGCCTGCTGCTGGCGCGGTATCTGCGCGGCGATCTGGACGACTATCCGCCGTTTTTGTGGAAGTGAGGGGTCTCTATGCTGGTGCTGATTACTTACGATGTAAACACGGAGGACGCCGCCGGGCGCAGGCGCCTGCGGCAGATTGCGAAGCAGTGCGTCAACTACGGCCAGCGGGTACAGGACTCCGTGTTCGAGTGCCTGCTGGACACGGCGCAGTGCCGGAGCCTGCAGAATAAGCTCTGCAAGATCATGGATCCGGAACGCGACAGCCTGCGGTTTTATTACCTCGGCAAGAAGTACGAGAATAAAATCGAACACTTCGGCTGCAAGCAGACCTACCTGCCTGAGGAGACGCTGATGATTTAGCGCGAAGTCCAAGCGCACAGCCATTTACAGGAAGGTTCGCACCCGCTCCCGCGCGCTGCAGGCCCCTGGAATAAGTAAAAAGTGCCCCAACAGACGGCACTCCGGACGGGGAAACCCGATAGAATTGTCTGTTATCGCAAAATGCGCAGAAAATTTTGTGCATTTTCGCTGTCGCACCCCGCAAGGGGTGCGTGGATTGAAATCCTTCAGCCATCTGCTGAGCCTGTCGAAACATAGTCGCACCCCGCAAGGGGTGCGTGGATTGAAATTGAGGAGGTAACACCGAATGGCGAGGCAAACAAGTCGCACCCCGCAAGGGGTGCGTGGATTGAAATTTTGTCTTCATCAGTCAAAGTTGACTGCTCTAACAGTGTCGCACCCCGCAAGGGGTGCGTGGATTGAAATCTCTTTGTACCTGTATTGAAGGGTTAACTGATTGGAGTCGCACCCCGCAAGGGGTGCGTGGATTGAAATAGAGGGGCGGCGCGATAAAATCGACGCGCCGCCCCGTCGCACCCCGCAAGGGGTGCGTGGATTGAAATCCTTCAGCCATCTGCTGAGCCTGTCGAAACATAGGATGTCGCACCCCGCAAGGGGTGCGTGGATTGAAATCGACTATACTTGATAGCCAACTTTGTTAAAAGC
>USAC01000031.1 GCA_900552475.1 uncultured Eubacteriales bacterium
CGAGCTGCTGGAGGTCACACCGCAGAACCTGCGCATCCGCAAGACCATCCTCAACCACGAAAAGCGCATGAAGGCCTCCCACGGCGGCAAGAAAAAGTAAAACGAAAAAGAGCTGTGATGCAGTGCATCACAGCTCTTTTTCGTCTCACAGAGTTCGCACCGCAGCGGCGCGAATCAATAGAAATCCGTTTTTGCGCGAAACGCAGTGTCGCAGCCCCGCCTGTGGCGGGGCAAGGCGCGGAGTGCAGCGAAACTTCCTCACATGAAAAGGCCGGATGCTCTGCATCCGGCCTTTTCATGTGAATTTTTAGAACAGTCCCGGGATATTCAGTCCGCCCGTGGCGCTCTTCATGGAGTTCTCCATCGCCTCGTCCGCCTGACGCAGCGCCTCGTTCACGGCGGAGATCACCAGATCCTGCAGCATCTCCACGTCCTCGGGGTCGACGACCTCGGGCTTGACGGTCAGGCTGACGAGCTGCTTCTTGCCGCTCGCGACCGCCGTCACCGCGCCGCCGCCGACGGAAGCGGTGAACTCGCTGTTCTCCACGTCCTCCTGCGCCTTGGCCATGTCCTGCTGCATCTTCATCAGCTTCTGCTGCATCTGCGCCTGCTGCTGCGCCATGCCGCCGCCACCGGAAAAACCGCGGCGGGCACTGTAACCTTTTGCCATATGATCAGTCTCCTTCTATCATAACATGTTATTTGATCTTGAAGTTGTCGAGCTGCGCGCCGCTGCGCGCAAGCTCGGAGAGCCGGTCCGCTGTCTGCGGCGCGGGCTCCTCCCACGGCGGCGGTTCAGACGGAGCCTGCTGTGCCGGGGCCGCTTGTTCCTGTACCGGGGCGGCCGGTTTTGCCGCCGGAGCGGGTGCAGTCTTTCGCGCCGGGGCCGCACGGCGCGCACCCGCGGCGGGCTTCGCCGCCACGTCGCCGACAGCCAGCTCCACGCGGATCGGCGTCCCCTGTGCAGCGGACGTCACCTCGCGCAGCACGGCAAGCACCGTGTTGTGGTTCAGCGAATCGCGCACGAACTCGTTCTTGCAGTAGACCGTCAGGCAGTCGCCCCTCAGACTCCCCTGCGCCATGTTGAGAAACACCCGGTGCTGCACCGGGAGCCGTCCCTTGTACTGGTCGAGCAAAGCCGCCCAGACGCCTGTGTCACCGGAGACGGCGGACGCGCTCTGCTGCGGCGCGGGTCTCGCCGCGGCGGGTCGGCGGACAGGCCGCGCGGGCTGCTCCGGCAGCTCGTCCGGGATGTCGAACACCCGCTCGCGCCCGTTCGGCTCATCGGGCAGCGGCGGCTCCTCCGGAAGCGGCGGCTCGTCAATCGGCGTGGGCGGCGGCGTCTCGCGCTGCACCGGTGCCGGGGCCGCGCGGCGTGCAGGCTTTGTCGGGGCGGCAGTGACCCCGTCGCGCAGCTGCTGCTCGAGCCGGTCCATCCGCGCCGTCAGCGCTGCGAGGTCGCCGGAGAGCCCCTCGTCGCAGAGCTTCATAATGCACAGCTCCGCCTCCGTACGGGGATGGAAGCTGTCGGAAATCGCGGCACAGGCCGCCTGCAGCGTCTGCGTCAGATAGAGAAACCGCGCCATGGAGACGTCCTTCCCCAGCTCGGTCAGGGTCTTGCGCTCATAGACGCCGGTCAGCAGGTCGGCCCCGTCCTTCCCGGCGGTCTTGAGAATCATCATGTCGCGCGTGAGGTCGCTCAGCTCGCCGAGCAGCGCCGTGAGGTCCTTGCCCCCGCCGTATAGCTCGCCGAGCTGCATCAGCGCGCTGCCCGCGTCGCGCTCCAGAATCCGCTGCATGAGCTGCACCGTCTGCACGCTCCCCGCGAGACCCAGCACCTCGAGCACGGCGCGGCTGTCGAGCGTCCCCTCCGCCGCGCGGCACTGGTCGAGCAGGCTCAGCGCGTCGCGCAGGGCGCCGTTCGCCATGCGGGCGAGGATCTCCGCGCCGTCCGGCTGCAGGTCAATCTGCTCCGCCGCCGCGACGTGCAGCAGGTGCTTTTCCATGTCGCGCGGCAGGATTCGCTTGAACGAAAACCGCTGGCACCGGGAGAGAATCGTCGCCGGCACCTTGTGCAGCTCCGTCGTCGCGAGGATGAACACCAGATGCTCCGGCGGCTCCTCGAGAATCTTCAGCAGCGCATTGAACGCCGGGGTCGAGAGCATGTGCACCTCGTCGATGATGTACACGCGCTTTTTCAGCACCGCCGGGGTATAGACCGCCTCCTCGCGCAGGGCGCGGACGTGGTCGACGCCGTTGTTCGACGCGGCGTCGAGCTCCGTAATATCGAGCAGCGTCCCCTCGTCGATCCCACGGCAGGCCTCGCACTCGTTGCACGGCTCACCGTCCACCGGATGCAGGCAGTTGATCGCCTTGGCGAGGATGCGCGCGCAGGTCGTCTTGCCCGTGCCGCGCGTCCCCGTGAAGAGATAGGCGTGCGCGGTGCGCCCCTCCTCCACCTGCCGGCGGAGGGTATCGGTGATGTGGCTCTGGCCGATGACCTCGGTAAAGGTTTTGGGCCGCCACTTGCGGTACAGCGCCTGGTACACGGCCAGTCCCCCCTTTCACTTTCAGCTTGTTTGTAAAAAACGACTCCTCCGTCCGCAGCTGTGGAGCCGGCGTCCTCGCGGCACATGGATGATCCCTCTTAATGCTGCTCGGTTCCCCGCCTGACATGATTCGTGGGCATCCATTGCGCGAGACCGGCTCCACAGCTGCTGGCGGAGGAGTCGTTACAGGTTATTCTACTACAAATCTCCCCTCTTGGCAAGCGGAAAATTTCGGTTTCCGCCGTTTAAATCGCGCCGCCCGTTCTCAGCTCGTTCCACGCCCTGCGTGTGGCATGCATCCGGACGAGGAACACAATGTTCGCCACGGCCGAAATAAGCAGGCAGATCACCATAATCACCTGCACGATCGAGAGCAGATAGGCGCCGATCGTGGCGATGGCCGCGACCTGCCACGCCTTGCGCAGACCCGCCGCGCCGATCTCGCCATGGCGCAGCTGCATCCGGTCGATCCCGTCGAGGATGATCGAGGTGATGTAGAACGAGACACACGTCCCCGCCAGCCCCAGCAGCCATGTAAAAAACGTCAGCTCCGCGCCCAGCGCGAAGAGATCCGCGATCCAGAGCACGCCCGTGTAAACCGCCATCCCGACGCACCACGGCCGCGCCGCGGCGAAGCGTTCACTCTCCTCCGCGAGGGTGTCCAGTCCCTTGATCATCAGAAGATAGCCCAGCCACGAGGGCAGGAAGTCAACCGTGCTGACTCCGAAGTGGATGTTTATATCGAGAAAAACCAGAAGAAATCCCCAGAACAGATAATCCATACCGCACCTCCCGCGTTTTCTGCTTTCAGGATAGCATACGGGCGCGGCGCTGTCAAACCCTCCGCGCCCCTCCGGCAAAAAAGATCGCTCTCTGTCGGAAATTTCAGTTGCAATAGTCTGTAAAGTCTGTTATAATATTATATGTTCTGCAGGGTTAGTACATCGGTAGTACATCGGCTTCCCAAGCCGAGGAGGCGGGTTCGATTCCCGTACCCTGCTCCAAAAAATAAGAGACGCCGGATGGCGTCTCTTATTTTTTGGAGCAGAGCCTGCGGCGGGAATCGAAACGAGCTCCGGACTTCGCACACCCGCAAGGGTGTCGAAGCCGGGAGCAACAGTCCGGTGGACTGTTGCGTTAGTGAGAATCGATTCCCACTGCATATTACCGCCTCGATGGCGGCAATATGCAGTCCGGCCAAGGTTTTGCCTTCGGCAAAGCACTTGTAACGCGCCACTTGGCGCGGCTTCGCTTCACCCAATCTCGCCTGATATTGAACCAGCCTTCGCAGGATGCGAAGGCTGGTTTAATTTATAAAAAGTCTCACAGAGTTCGCGGCGGCGTGTACGCCGCAAAAAACACTTTGTGTGGAGCAGACCTTGGCCCAAAGGAACTGGCCTCGGCAGGCCCAACGGTTGATGTCGGGCCAGAGAGCGTATTTTTGTGCGCTGCGCGCACAAAAATACGCGGTTCGGAGTGAAATCCTATTTGCTAAAAAGGGCAACGCCCTTTTTAGCAAAATCAGTAGTAGATCCGCCGGCTGCCCGAAATCGTCTCGTGCGTGCAGTAGTCGATCCACGCGACCGCGGCGGCTGTGTCGCGGCTGCGGATATGCCCGCATAGGCGGCGGCTCGTCTCATAGAGCATGGAGATTCCGTTCAGCACGCAGAACCGCTCCCACAGCACCAGCACCGAGGAGTAAAACGACCGGAAAATCAGCGGCATCAGCGTGTTCCCCGAGAGCATCGCGAGCTCATGCTGGAAGGCAAACGCCGCCTCAGCCGCGCGGCGGTTGTCCCGGGCGCAGCGGATCGTCTCCGCCGTCTCCGTCAGGCGGCGGATCTCCTCGTCCGACGCGTGCTCAATGATCTCCGCCACGGCGAGCTTATCCAGCGCGTCGCGCACCTCGAGGATGGAGCGGATCTCCTCGTTGCGCAGGCGGCCGCGGTTATACGTCATGATGGACTTCAGCGTATCCAGCGTCCCCGCGCGGCGATAGTCCGTCACGAACGTCCCCACGCGCGGGCGAACCTCCAGAAAGCCGCGGTGCTCCAGCTCCGCGATGCCGCTGTTGACAACGGCGCGGCTCACGCCCATCGACTGCGCCAGCTGACGCTCCGGCGGCAGCTGCTGCCCCACCTGCAGCTCGCCAGAGAGGATCATCGCTTCGATGTGGTTGATGAACAGGTCCTTCAGCGACGGCGATACCAGCTTTTCAAATTCCAACTCTCTTCTCCCCTTTTGGTTGTGGTATAGCCACATACCACAACCGTATTTTTCTACATTTTACCTGCTATTATTTGATTTTGCAACACTTTTCTCACAATTTCAGTTGACTTTTTGTGCAACTCTATGCTATATTCATGCCACAGCTGGGAAATATTGCATCTGGCTGAACCAGAAACGAAGGGATGCTATGACCGTTTAATTCCCCAGCGAGAAAGAACCCTTTTCGCGGACGGCCGCGAGATCATCAAGAGAAAGAATCACAGGAGGAATTGTTATGTTATTCCAACTCTATGGCGAAACCGCCCTGTACCAGCTTCTCGGCTTCGTGCTGGTGTTCACGGGACTGATCCTTGCCAACGAATTTGCCCGCCGCAGTAAGACCGGCGGCATCATCTGCTTTCTGGTGCTGCCCGCCGTGCTGACGGTGTACTTCATCGCGATCTGCATCGGCGCGCACAATGGCGCGGAGTGGGCGCTCAACAACCAGACTTACACCAACATGAACAGTTGGTTCCACTATGCCAAGCTCTACGCCGCCACCGCCGGGTGCATCGGCTTCATGATGCTCAAGTATAAGTGGGGCATCGGCAAGACGAATTGGTTCAAGGTGTTCCCCTTCGCCATCGTCGCCATCAACATCCTGATCGCCGTGGCGAGCGACTTCGAGTCCGGCATCCGCGGCGCCATCGCGATGAAGGAGTTCGGCGACCGCTGGTGGCTCTCCTCGGAGAATGTCTGGCTCTATGGCGGCTGGTGGAACTGGGTGAACGGCATCGCCGGCATCATCAACATCTTCTGCATGACCGCGTGGTGGGGCATCTACTCCTCCAAGGATCAGAAGGACATGCTCTGGCCCGACATGACGTGGTGCTACATTCTGGCCTACGACCTCTGGAACTTCGAGTATACCTACAACTGCCTGCCGACCCACTCGTGGTACTGCGGTCTGGCGCTGCTGCTGGCTCCCACCTTTGCCAACCACTTCTGGAACAAGGGCGGCTGGATCCAGAACCGCGCCAATACGCTGGCGCTGTGGTGCATGTTTGCGCAGGTGTTCCCGCTGTTCCAGGATAAGAGCGTGTTCTCCACCATCACGTCCGTCTATGCCGACGGCTTCATGAACCCCGCCGTCCGTCCCACCGCGGCCAGCCCCACCGCGCAGGGCGTCGTCGCCATTGTGGCGCTGGTCGTGAACGTGGTTATTCTGTCGAGCATCATCAAGCGCGCAAAGGCGCAGAAGAAGAATCCCTACAAGCAGGAGATCTTCACCGATCAGCGCGACTTCCGCGAAGCGATGGAAAGGGCCTGACCGCATCAAAAAGGGCTTCGCCCTTTTTGATGCGGTGGATCCCGCCGCATGTAAACTCCCTATAAATGTAAAGAGCGCTGTGCCGCCGGCACAGCGCTCTTTGTTTGTATAGTCTCACAGAGTTCGCGCTGCCGCATGCAAGAACGCGCGGAATGCAACGAAGTCCCACCCCGTTTAAAAAGGCTTTGCCCTTTTAAGCAAGCGCCAGCATGACCATATAGGCCGCGTAGATGACGAGCATCAGCAGACCCTGCCAGCGGTAGAACTTACCCTTGAGCAGCGGCGGCAGCACCGCCACGCAGCACAGCGTCAGACACGCCGGGAGATCCAGCATTGTCGTCTGCGCGCTGAACGTGAGCCTGCCGCCCGAGACAGCGGAACAGATCGGCAGGATGAGCGTCAGGTCGATGACATTCGCGCCGATGATGTTGCCCACGGACATGGACGCCTCCTTCTTGGCAATCGCCGTGAGCGTCGCGACGAGCTCCGGCAGGCTCGTACCGATGGCCACCATCGTCACGCCGACGATGCTCGCCGGGACGCCCAGCAGCAGCGCCAGCTCGCTGCCGTAGTCGATCAGCAGGCGCGAGCCGAGCACAATCGCCGCGCAGCCGAGCAGGAACATGCCGATCTTGCCCGCCACCTTGCGCCGGGATGCCTTCTGGCGCGCCGGATGCTCCGCGCGGTTTTCCTGCACGCTCGCGCGCGCATCCGCGACGTTGCTCCACAGATAGAGCGCGAACACCACGAACATCGTCAGGCTCGGCAGAATCGGCAGCACACCCCCGCGGCACAGCAGCGTCAGCAGCGCCGCACCAGCCACCATCAGAATGGCCTTCAGGCTGAAGTGCTTCTTGCTGACGAGTGCGGGCATACACAGCGCGGAGATGCCCAGAATCAGGCCAAGGTTCGCCGTGACCGAGCCGACGGCGTTGCCCACCGCCAGATCCACCTCGCCCTCCATCACGCCGATGATGGAGACGGTCAGCTCCGGCAGCGTCGTCGCCAGCGAGACGACGGTCGCGCCGATGATGAAATGCGGCACGCCGGTCGCCTCGGCGATCCAGACGGCGCCGTCGAGAAACCAGTCGCCGCCCTTGACAATCAGCACCAGACCGACCACAAACAGCAGAATTGTTACCCAGATACTCATATTCTTGTCCCGCCCTCAGAAAGCTCCCGTTTGTATGTTAACAGAATTTTTATTATATACGCTGCCGCGCCGCTATGCAAGACAAAAACGTTTGAACCGCGCGTTTTCGCGTGTTATAATAGAATTTATACGGTTATTCTTCCCACAGGAGGGGCAATACAATATGGAAATGCCGGGATATTTTGAAAAAAACATCGTTCTGCCGCCGGATTACTGCGGCCAGACGGCGGAGCTTTCGCCGCTCGCGGCATTTACGCTCTTTCAGGCCATCGCCTCGGAGCACGCCGAGTATACCGGCGTCGGCAACGACGCCATGGCCGCGCGCGGCCAGTTCTGGCTGACGCTGCACACGCGGGTGGACTTTTTCGGCACTGCCCGCATGTCGCAGGAGGTCACCGCCGCCACTTGGCCGGAGCCGTGCAGCCATCATGCGCTGCGCTGCTACCGTAGCTACAGTCTCCGCCGCGGGGACGAGCTGCTCGCCCTCGGGCGGACGCAGTGGGCCGTGCTCGAGCCGGAGGGACGCCTGCTCCCGCTCGTACGGGACGTGTTCCCGGCGGATTATGCCTATTGCGGCCGCACGGGCATCACGGACGCGCCCACGCGCTTTCACGACGACTTCACCCCGGCGGACGAGGTGTTCACCCACACCGTCCGCTCGACCGACATCGACGCCGGACACCATATGAATAACGTCGCCTACGTCCGCGTGCTGCTCGACTGCTTCCCGGCGGCGGTGCTCGCGGGCGGGGATATCTCCTCCATCGAGGTACACTACGCGGCGGTCTGCCGCGAGGGCGAGGTGCTCACGGTCTGCAGAAAGGACGAGGGAAACCTCTGCCGTCTGGCCATCAAAAAGCCCGACGGCACCGCCGCCGTCCTCGCCTCCGTCCGCTTCAAAATCAAAGAATAAAGAACCAGCGGAGATGACGTCTCCGCTGGTTCTTTATAGGTCTCACCAAGTTCGCGCCGCGCACGGTGCGAAAAAGATCCCATCCGTTTTTTGCGGCGGCGTGTACGCCGCAAAAAACACTTTGCTCGGAGCGAGCGTCACCCCGCCGTCCTCGCAGACGTAGCACCCGTCGTTGTCGCGCTCCGCCGGGCAGCCGCCCTCGATACCCGTGCCGGTGAAGGTGATCTCCAGATGCTCCGTGCGGAAGGTCGTCACGCGGCCGTCCGTCTCGAAGGCGGCGTCCTCCCAATTTTCGATCATGTTCCACCTGCGGCGGCCGTCCGGGCCGCCGCGGTCACGAACTCGACATAGCCGCGCCCGCCGTCCCGGATCTCCGCGTTGATGCGCAGGACGGGCCACAGCGACGCGAATCCGCCCTGACCAGCGCGATTTCCGGTTGCACCGCGCGGCGCGGTAGTCTATAATGGAGCTACGACAAAAGACGCGGGCGATACAGCCGCCCGCGGGAAAGGTGATATTCGATGGATTTTCAAGCTCTGGCTGCGCAGCGCTATTCGCTGCGCAAATACAGCGACCGCCCCGTGGAGGACGAGAAGCTGCAGCTGATCCTGCAGGCCGCACAGTCCGCGCCGACGGCACACAACCTCCAGCCGCAGCGGATTTTCGTCCTGCGCAGCGCGCAGGCGCTGGAGAAGGCGGATGCCTGCATGGACAGCCACTTCCATCCGCCGGTCATCCTCGCCGTGACATATGACGCGCAGTGCGCCTGGACGCGTGAGGGCGACGGTAAGAACCACGGCGAGATCGACGCCGCGCTCTGCGCGATGCAGATGATGCTGCAGGCGGCGGAGCTCGGTCTTGGCACGACGTATGTCGGCATGTTCAGCCCGGAAAAGCTGCTTGCGTCCTTCCCGGAGATGGCGGGCTGCACGCCCATCGCCCTGCTGACGCTCGGCTACCCCGCCGAGGGCGCCCACCCCGCGCGCCTGCACACCCAGCGAAAGCCCCTCGAAGACCTCGTCCAATACCTGTAAAAAGAACTGCCGCTCACACGAGCGGCAGTTCTTTTTACAGGCTATCCAAAAGTCTCACAGAGTTCGCGGCTCGCAAGCCGCGAATGAAATGAAATCCCGTATTTCGCGGCGGCATGTACGTCGCGAAATACCCCCTGCGCGGAGTGGAGTGTCGCAGGCCAGCAAAGCTGGCCGAGGCGCGGAGCGCAGCGAGCCCCCCCTCATTGAAAAAGGGCTATGCCCTTTTTTCAATGAATCACAAAAAGAACTTCCTGTGCAGCGAGCGGCGCAGGGGGTTGCAGAAGCCGACGACCAGCAGCGTCACGCCCAGCACCACACCCGCCGACAGCGGATACACCGACCAGAAAAACACCCGCCCGACATGGAACGTCAAGTTCAGCAGATACTCGATCAGCACCGTCACCCCGCCGCCGAGGATCAATGCCCCGCCGATAACGAAGAGTTGCCCTCTGCGCAGATAGTGCAGCAGCGCCACCGTACCCGATACGAGCAGCCCGATCGCCCCCGTCACCGGGAAGGCAAACGTCAAAAACCAGTGCCCGCCGGTCGCAAAGTTGATATAGAGCAGATACAGTCCGATCGCGGCGAAGTCCACCGGCACAAAGATCACCGGGTTCGGCCGCCGGAACCAGAGCGGCAGCACCACCATCACATACAGCAGCGCCGCGCCGCCCACGGAATAGCCCGACCAGACGATCCGCCCGTTCACGCGCCAGTCGCACAGGATGCTCAGCACCGCCGGCAGCGCCAGCAGCACCGTCAGCACGAAGAGCGCGCCCGTGTGGCTGACCTCCTCGGGCCGCGCCTGCGCCTGCGGCGGATAGGGCGGCTCGCCCTGCGCCTGCGGGAGGTCAGGGTGGAACACGCGCGTTCCGCAGAGGGGGCAGACCTTCTCGCTGTCGGCCAGCTCCACGCCGCATTTGATACAATACATCGTTTTTCCTTCCTTTCTCCTCAGCGCTGGTTGCTCTCCACCTTCACGGGCAGGCCCAGCCGGTGCAGCACCCGGTAAAAGTGCAGCTCCAGCTCCGGCTCGCGGATGTTGCGGATGCAGTTGATATAGGCCGTGCCGTTCCATGTGATGACGCCGCAGTTGTGCGGCGCGCGGGCCTGCACGCCGATGATGAAGTCCATGCGCGCAACGTACGGGCGCATGGCCTCCGGCAGCTCCACCCGCCCGAGGTTTGACAGGCACAGGCAGGATTTGCACTCGCCGACCGCGTCAAACACGGCCCTCATGGCTAAATTCTTGATAAACAGCGGCATGACGCGCAGCAGCGGGAGCCGCTCGCTCGCGACGTTCGCGGCAAACTTCGCGCGCATGGTGCGCGTGTTGTTCTCCAGCCCCATCCGGTGGTGGACGGTCTGGCAGATCTCCTCGAACGTGTAGTCCCCGAGCCGCGGGTCGATCTCCGGGGTGATATAGGAGGCGAAGTTGCGCAGCGTCGCGCTCGGGAAGAGCTTGCGCAGGTTGACGGGCAGGAGCACCTTGACGGGCTTTCTCCGCCGCCGCTGCGGCACCTTTTCGCGCTGCAGCTCATAGATCGCCTGCATCATCGCCGCGCACAGCAGCTCCGTCACCGTCACGCCGAAGCGCTTGGCGCACTCGCGCAGCGCGTCCGCCGGGACCATCATCGTCACGAGGTCTTTAAATCCGTCTGGCTCCGGTGTGCCGCTGAGGTGCCAGGCCGTCGCCTCGCGGCGGCTCGCCTTCACATCCCCGGCATAGCGCAGGAAGCTGTCCTCGAACTCCTCCTCGTCCGGCTCCTCGAGCCTCCCGAGCACACCCTGCTCCGCCGGGACGGACAGGCCGTATTTCTCACTGAGGTACTCGGCCAGCAGCGTCTTGAGGAAGATCAGCCCGCCCGTGCCGTCCGTCAGCGCGTGGAAAAACTCCACGGCGATCCGGTTGTGATACACCAGCACGCGCAGCGCGCACCTGCGCACCTGATCGAACGGCGCGTGTGCCAGCGGGCAGCTCTTCTCCGGCTGGATCTCCGGTGCCTGCGGGATCTGTTCGAGATAGTACCAGAACACGCCCCGGCGCAGCCGCACGGCGATCGACGGGAAGCGCCGTACCGTCACGTCCAGCGCCGTGCGCAGCACGTCCGTATCCACCGGCTCCGTCAGCGTCGCGGACAGGCGGAAGAAATTCGTCCAGTTGCGGCGCTTGGCCGCGGGATAGATCTTCGCGGCGTTGTCGAGCCGCATCCAGCGCAGGCTCTTCGCCGGGGAGAGCACCTTCGTGAGAAAGCGGTTGATCTCGCTGAAGTCCTGCTCCATGTTCTCGCTGAGGTTATAGAGCACATACGCATGCCAGCGCTCGGGCGCGATGAGCATCCTGCTCTTGCATCCGCTCGCGAGGAGTTTTTCGTGCAGGCGGCGCGTGTCGTCGAGCATGACCTCGTCCCCGCCGACAAACAGCAGCGACGGCGGCAGCCCCTCCAGATCCCCGAACAGGGGCGAGCACAGCGGGTCGCGCGCGTCGTCCGTATAGCACCCGGCGTAGAACTCCAGCAGCTCCTTCGTCATGGAGGGATCGGCCTCGCGGTTTGTCTCATATGTCTCGCCCGACTCGGTGAGATCCGTCCACGGCGAGATGCCGATCAGGCCGCACGGCAGAGGAAGCCCCAGCTCGCGCAGCTTCAGACATAGAGCGTAGATCAGTCCGCCGCCCGCACTCTCGCCGCAGAGGAGAATCTGGTGCGCGGCATAGCCCTTTTTGAGCAGGTATTGGTAACTCTCCAGCGCGTCGTCGAGCGCCGCGGGATAGCGGTTCTCCGGCGCAAGGCGGTACGCCGCGCAGAACACACGCACGCCGCCCTCCGCCGCGAGCGTTGCGCCAAAGCCCTTGGCATACTCCAGACTCCCGCAGGTGTAGCCGCCGCCGTGCAGATAGAGGATCACGCCCGTGCGGCGCTGGTCGTGCGGCGTAATCCACGCGCCCTGAAACGCGCCGAAGTCGTGCTCGCGGACATAGACCTCGCGCCGGTGCATCGCCGTCATCAGCTCGCCGAGCTTGTCCTGTCCCTTGCGCGTGACCTCGAGCGAGCAGTTCGCGACGAATGGCTTGAAGAAATTCAGTTGTGAGCGGACGAGCCTGGCATGCAGCTCCATAGGCGGGGCTCCTTTCTGCGCGGAAAAATCATTATAACTAAATAATTATAGCATTGACTTCTTTCCTTGTAAATACGCAGCCCGGCTCAGCTGTCGCTGCGTTCCGCGCCTTGGCCAGCCATGCAGGCCTGCGACACTGCACTACGCGCGAAGAGTTTTTTTGCGACGTACACGCCGCCGCAAAAAACAGATTTGAACTAATTCGCGGTCTCCGTGCTGCGAACTCTGCGAGGCTCATCTGAAACAAACGGCAGTAGACAGAATCGCCCGGCAATACCGGGCGATTCTGCTTATATCTCATATCAGACTTATTTTTCTGACAACATGCACGTCAGAATAATTCCTCGCGCGGAGCGAAGTGTCGCAGCGCCGCCGCTCGCGGCGGTGCAAGGCGCGCAGCGCCGTTTTTGATGGAAAAGAGCGCGCTCTTTTCCATCAAAACGATACGACCTCCGGATCCGCCTTCTGGCAGGCGCTGATTTTGCTGACATACAGCACCGGACCGGGGCCCTCGTAGGCGGGGCAGTCCTCCACCTTGACGGCGGCGCGGAGCTTCACCCAGTCGCGGTCCTTGAAGCGGTCGAGCCCCTCGCCCTTGCACACGAGCGCGAGGAACTGCTTGTCCTTGTCGCAGCAGACCATCGCGAAGCGGCCGGGGCAGTCGATGCCCTTGAACTTCTTCGAGTGGCACATGAGCGCCTTGAACGTCACGGTGATGTTCTCATAGCGCTCGGGGTGATCCATCAGGTCGACATACCACACGCCGTAGTCGGCGTCCGGCACGTCGAGGTGGCCGCTCGAGAGGTCGAAGGGCGCCATGTCGTCGGTGACGTACTCCTCGCTCGTGCCGTCCTCGTTTTCGAGATAGATGTCCGCGCGGCGGTTCGCCATGCGGAGGTTCCGCTTGCGCAGACTCTCGCGCAGCTCCTCATTGCAGCGGTTGAAGATCAGCAGATCGGCGTTGAGCACCTTCTCCATCATGAGCTGGCCCATGTTCTTGAGATAGACGTCGAACGTCGTCGCGTCGACAAGGCACATGATCTGATAGAGGATCCAGTTCGCGGGCAGACCGTCGCGGTAGAGCGGCTCCATCATCCACATGCCGTTGTACTCGATGATGACCTGCTTGGGGCGGTACTGCTTCTCGAGCTTTTTAAACAGCTCCGGCGTCAGCTGCGCAGGATCATCGACCGTGTAGGTAAAGACGTTGCCCAGCACGCGTGGGTCATACTCCAGCTCGCCCTCCTCGCAGCAGATCAGCAGCGTCCGGTCCTCCTCCGCGAAGCCGTCGCGCAGGACGCCGTTGATGAAGCTGGTCTTGCCGGCATCGAGAAAGCCGGCGATGAGATAAACAGGAATATCCATAGATCTTACAGGCCGAAGAGCTGCTTCAGGCCGTCCTCCTTCAGATTCGAGCCGATCACGCACAGGCGGCCCGTGTAATCGGCGGTGCCGAAGCGCACCTCGTGCTCCTCGGGCACATAGTCAAAGTGCAGCCAGCGGCCGTCGACCGTCGGCACGATGCCCTTCGCGCGCAGGATGGCGCCGTAGTCGCCGGTGTCGAGCGCGGTGAGCGCGCGGCGGATATCCTCCTCGGTGAAGGTGTGGACCGTCTCCTCGCCCCAGCTGGTAAAGACCTCGTCGGCGTGGTGGTGATGGTGGTGGCAGGAGCACTCCGGATCGTCGCACTCGTGATCGTGGTCGTGGTGATGATGCCCGTGCTCGTCATGATCGTGGTCATGATGATGGTGCTCGTGCTCCTCGTCCTCATGGTCATGGTCGTGATGGTGGTGCTCGTGCCCCTCGTGGTCGTGGTCATGGTCGTCATCGTGGTGATGATGGTGATGCTCATGCTCGTCGGCCTCGTGCTCGGCGCGGATCTTCTCCATCAGCTCGTCGGCGAGGGAGACCTTCTCCATCGCGGCGAGGATGGTCTTGCCGTCCAGCTCGTCCCAGGGGGTTGTGAGGATGGCGGCGTCCTTGTTGTGCTCGCGCAGGAGCGCCACGGCGGCGGTGAGCTTCTCCGCGCTGACCTTCTGCGTGCGGGAGAGGATGATCGCGCCGGCGGACTCGATCTGGTTGTTATAGAACTCTCCGAAGTTCTTCATATAGACCTTCACCTTCGACGCGTCAGCCACGGTGACGAAGCTGCCGAGCTGCATGTCGGGCTCGTCCTTCACGGTGTTCTGCACGGCGAGGATCACGTCCGAGAGCTTGCCCACGCCGGAGGGCTCGATGAGGATGCGGTCGGGGTGGAACTGCTTTTCCACGTCCTTGAGCGCCTTGCCGAAGTCGCCCACCAGCGAGCAGCAGATGCACCCGGAGGACATCTCGCTGATCTGTACGCCGGACTCCTTCAGGAAGCCGCCGTCGATGCCGATCTCGCCGAACTCGTTTTCGATCAGCACCAGCTTCTCGCCCTGATAGGCCTCCTTGAGCAGCTTCTTGATGAGCGTCGTCTTGCCCGCGCCCAGAAAGCCGGAAATAATGTCAACTTTTGTCATGGATATGACTTCCTTTCACTCTGCATGCCGCAGATTCATGATTTTCATCCTTATTATAATAGTCTTTTTTTGAAAAAAAGCAAGAGTGTGACTGTAAACCCTCTGTGAATTCCTACAGATTCAGTAAAAAACGGCTGTCTACGCAAAAGAAAAATTTTTCCGAAATGCAGGAATCTGTCACTTTTTCGATTATATTTTTCGTTTTGCGATATTTCCTGTAGCTTATTGACATTTTATTTGGAAATTATATACTTTTCTCAGCAATCTGGAGGAGGTAAACATCACACACGGAGACCACCCGATCTGCCGGAGGAGGTGGCGGCAGATCGGGTAAAAACCGCCCATTCCGTCTGACAGATCGCCGAGCAGTTCGTGAAGCTGGGTGAGGCCGTCGGTATGGGCGCCATCGCCAACAACAGCGAGCACAACAGCTTCGAGATGCCCTACCGCGACTTCCTGAAAAAGAACAGCACCTCCCCCTCCGGCGCGGAGTGGAGCTCTCCCTGGGATGACATGACCACCGCCTACGGCTCCCAGTTCCCCGTCCTGATCGGCACGGCCGGCATCACGTGGGAGCTGCCCGTATACAGTGATGTCACCGCCGAGCGCGTCGTGCCCTACGGCCTGATGACGCAGGCGATGTTCATCCGCGACAACAAGATCTCCATGCTGACCAATCAGGCCAAGCTCTTCGAGCGTGGCGTGAACAACACGAACTCCAACGCCGACGTTGCCTATGAGGGTGTTGCCGTCCCGTCGACCCCGGATACGCCGGAAACCCCCGACACGCCCAACCCCGCCAAGTCCGCCACCGGCGACACGATGAACGTCACCCTCTGGGTCGTCGTGGCCATCGCGAGCTGTGCGGCGATTCCCGCCGTCGTGGTCGTCTGCAGACGCAGGACCTCCCGCTGAGGGCTTCCCCGCCTTGCCCGGGCGGATAAGCTCTGACTCACCAACTGCATAAAATAAGCATACCCCGTCGGCCTTCAAGGCCGACGGGGTATGCTTATGTGCCCGCTCAGATGGCGAACTTCTTCTGATACTCATCGTAGTAGCGGTCAAAGGTCTCGCTCTTGAGCTCGTGGACGCTGTTGAGGTAAGCGTGCGTATCGAACACGTCGGACTCCAGCTCGATGAGCGCCACAGCGATGTTGCTGCAGTGGTCGGCCACGCGCTCATAGTTCGTGAGCAGGTCGTTGAAGACGAAGCCGAGCTTCAGCGTGCAGACGCCCTGCTGCAGGCGGCCGACGTGGCGGCTCTTGAGCTGGTCGCACAGGCCGTCCACAATCTCCTCGAGCGGCTCCACCCGCCCGGCGAGGTGCAGGTCGTTCTCCGTGAAGGCGCGGATAGCGATGGAGACGATCTCGCGGATGGCCGATTCCATCACGTCCAGCTCATGCTCTGCCTCCGGCGAAAAGGCGACGTCCTTCTCATGCAGCTCGCGGCAGGCCTCCGCGATGTTGAGCGCGTGGTCGGAGATACGCTCAAAGTCCGTGATCGTATGCAGGAACTTCGAGACATCCTCGTTCTGCCGGTCGAGCAGCTCACGCCGCGTGATCTGCACGAGGTAGGTGCCGAGCCGGTCCTCATAGCGGTCGACGATGCCCTCGAGCTTTTCGACGCGCTCGAAGCCCTCGTCACTGTAATCGTGCCGCAGCGACATCGCGTCGAGCAGGTTCATCTGCGCCTTCTGCGCCATGGAGCAGGTCACCAGGCGGCTCTGCTCAATGGCGAGCGCCGGGTGCTGCAGAAAGCGTGCCTCGAGGCGGTCCATATCCTGCTCCTCCGGCGTCGCGTCGCGCTCCGGGAACAGCATGCACACAATCTTCTCCAGCAGGCCGATCATCGGTGTGAGCGCAATCACCGTCGCCAGACGGAAGAGCGTGTTCATCAGCGCGATGCTCACGGTCGTCATCGTCGTGCCGAGGAACGTAAAATGCACCACCGCGTTCACGCCGTAGAAAATGCCGCCCCAGATCACAACGCCCAGTATGTCGATCAGCAGATACACAAACGCCGTGCGCTTGCCGTTGATGTTCGCCCCCAGCGCCGACAGCAGCACCGGCACGGCCGCGCCGATGGCGATGCCCATCACGATCGGCAGCGCCACGCCGAAGGAAATCGCCCCCGTGACCGAGAGCGCCTGCAGAATGCCGATCGCGGCCGAAGCGCTCTGCAGCACGCTCGTGAACACAAGACCGACGAGGATGCCGAGCAGGGGGTTGGAAAACGACGTGAGCACCTGAATGAACGCCTCGCTCTCGCGCAGGGGCGAGACGGCGCCGCTCATCGCGCTCATGCCGTACATCAAAACCGCGAAGCCGAGCAGAATGTCGCCCACATGGCGGGTACTCTGCCCCTTGGTGAACATGCGCAGAATGATGCCGATCACCGCGATGATGCCCGTGAGCGTCGCGGTGCTCAGCAGCTGCACCCAGCCACTCCCGCCGGAGAGATCCGACAGGCAGATGATCCAGCCCGTGACGCTCGTGCCGAGGATCGCGCCGAGCACGATGCCGATGGCCTGACGTACCTTCATCATGCCGGAGTTGACAAAACCCACCACCATCACCGACGTGGCGGACGAGGACTGGATCACGGCGGTCACGCCGGTGCCCAGCAGAATTCCTCTGATCGGGGTGCTGCTGAGCTGATAGAGAATCAGCTCGAGCTTATTGCCCGCCACCCGTTTCAGTCCGTCGCCCATCAGGCTCATACCGAACAGGAACAGGGCAATGCCGCCCAGAAGTGCGATACCGTCCGAAATAGACATACCCGCATCTCCTCCCATTTTAAATTACTATATTACTATACAGGAAAAAGTTCCATTTGTCGATGGGTATCGCAGAATTGTTCAGTAAATTTGTAAAATCTGACTGCCGCGGCGGCGGATGGGACATACTATCGCAAATCTGTCACAGGATTTTTGCGGCGCGCTGCCTTGCCAAAGCAAAGGATTTCCTGTATAATGGTTGGGTATTCCGCACGAAAAGAGGATTTTTCCGATGTTTAAACACTGTCTGACCGTTTTTCTCGTCTCGATGGTGCCGCTCGTTGAACTGCGCGGCGCGATCCCCTACGGCGTCCTGTTCGGGCTGCCGCTGTGGCTGACGTTTGTGATTGCCATCCTCGGCAATATGCTCCCCGTCCCGTTTATCTATCTCTTCGCGCGGCGCATCCTCCTCTGGGGCAAGGACAAGCCGGTCATCGGCCGGTTCTTCACGTTCTGTCTCGAAAAGGGTGAGCGCGGCGGCGAGAAACTGCAGGCCAAGGCCGGTCGCGGGCTGTTCTGGGCGCTGCTGCTGTTCGTCGGTATCCCCCTGCCGGGAACCGGCGCGTGGACAGGGACGCTCGCGGCGAGTATCCTGAATATGGGGCTGAAGAAGAGCACGCTCGCGTGCATGGGCGGCGTCGTGCTCGCCGGTTGCATCATGGGCGCGCTGAGCCTGATGGGCATATCGGTGTTCGGAACAATCGGATAAAAAAGCAGGCACAAATAGGTAAAAACCTATTTGTGCCTGAACTTATCCCAAAAGGCCGCTGGCCTTTTGGGATAAGGGATTCTCGCTGCACTCCGCGCCTTGACCCGCCGCTTGCGGCGGGTCTGCGACACTCCGCTCCGCGCAAAGTGTTTTTTGCGACGTACACGCCGCCGCAAAAAACGGATTGGATCTTATTCGCGCCGTGCGCGGCGCGAACTCTGTGAGACTTTTTATAAACTAAACAGGAGCAAACGGGCAAATACCGGGTGGTCGTAAAACAGTAAAATCAAAAAATGGTGAAAACCTTGTGTTTTCAAGGGGCGGCGTGACTTTGGTCACGCCGTTTCCTTTTTCATCAGCTCATTCAGAGGGATAAATCCCAGCCCGTCATACTTGATGTGGATGTGCTGTACCCGCTTGCCGCTGGACTTGTCCGGTGCATCCACATAGACGGCAGACACCAGCTCGCGCAGCGCATAGCCGTCCAGTTCTTCAATGCCGACATACTTGTGCGCTTTCTGAATGAACTTCTCAATGTTTTCGTTCTGTCGTTCCTGTACTTCAATCTCCTGCTGCAAGGTGATCGCTTCCGCTTCCAACTGCTTCTGCTCCGCTTCATAGGTCTGGCTTAGCATATCATAGCGTTCATCTGTTAATCGCCCGCTGGCGTTGTCCTCGTAAATCTTGATGAACAGCCTTTTCAGCTCGGCAATGCGCCGCTCGTTGCTCTCCAGACGCTTTCTTCGGATGCGGATTTGCTCACAGCTTTCCACGCGGAGCTGTTCCTCCATGATCGTGCGGAAATAATCCTCATGGTGCAGGATATACCCCATAACTACCTGAATGTGCTTGAGAACCAGCCGCTCCAATACCTTGACGCGGATGAAATGTCCATTACACTTTTCTTTGCTTTTGCGGTGCAGGGAGCAGTCAAAAAAGTCCTGATCGAGATCGCCGTTGTTGGATGAACCGTACAGCATTTTGGAACCGCAGTCCGCACAGTAAACAAGTCCGGAGAAAATGCTGCTTCTTCCCGTGCGGATCATTCGGTGACGCTGCTGGCGGATCTCCTGCACCTTTTCAAACATATCATCGTCGATAATGCGCTCATGCGTGTTGGGGAAGCTCGCTCGTTTCTCAACAGGTGTTTCCCGCTGCTTCTTGTCCCAGATGGAGTTGGTGAAGGTCTTGAAATTGACCGTGCAGCCCGTGTATTCCCGCCGTTCGAGAATTGCCACAACGGTACTGCTTTTCCAATCATAAGGATCTTCCAGCTTTTTGTTCGGGCTTTTGATGCCTTGCAATGCCTTATAACTGGCAGGAGTTAAAACCTTGTCCGCTTTCAGTTGGTTTGCAATCTGCTTTGAACCTCTGCCCTCCATGCACATGGAGAAAATACGCCGCACCACATCGGCGGCAACAGGGTCGATCTTCCAGCGTCGGGGATTGTCCAGGTCTTTCAAATAGCCGTAGGGAACATTGGTTGTCAAAGGAACGCCGCGTTCACCCTTTGCCTTATTGACAGCTCGGATTTTGCGGCTGGTATCTCGCGCATAGAACTCGTTGAACCAGTTCTTGATGCCTGCAAAATCGCTGTCTGTGCTGTTGGGATCAATGGTGTCGAAATTGTCGTTGATGGCAATATAGCGGACACCGTACTGCGGAAAGGTGAAGTTGGTGTAAAGCCCTGTCAGCGCGGAATTTCTGCCAAGTCTGGATAGGTCTTTGCTGATACAGACAGCCACCCGTCCCGCTTCAATTTCCGCAAGCATCGCCTGAAAACCGGGACGGTCATAGGTAACTCCACTTACGCCATCATCCACAAAGAATGTGGGGTTCGGGAAATGGCGTTCTCGCGCATATCTCAAAAGCATATCCTTCTGATTTTCGATGGACAAAGACTCTCCGGCTCGTTCATCCTCCTGCGAAAGACAGCAGTAGAGTGCTGTGATTTTGTTTGTTGCTCCGTTCATTTCTGAATCCTCCTTTGGTGGAGCAACTGTCAGTACAGGATTGGTTGCTTCTATTGTACCAAGAGTCCGGGTATTTGTCATTCGGAATCCTCCATCTTTTCTGTAAACTTTTTGCTGGTGATACGCTCCAGCTTGCGGACAAAGCTCTCTGTTCCCTCGTAGCTGCCCGTGACGGTGTAAAACGTTCCGTGAATGACTTCGGTGACGGTCAATTCGGGGACCCAGAAAGCGGACAGATTTTTCACGCAGAGATGTCCGTCCTCATTAAAGCAGTAGTTGCGCCGGGGATGATTGGGCGGCAAGGGCTGCGGTTTCAGATATGGGTCTAGATTGGAGAAGTAATATTCCGCTGGCTCGTCATGGTCTGCCATTTCCCATTCCTCAATTTCTGCCAACAGATCAGGGTCAATCTCGTGTTCAAATTCTTTGTTCTCGTTCATAAGTGCCTCCTGTATTTCTAATCAAATTAGAGTTCAATTTCCTGCTTTTTCTGCCGAATCGTGGCATTCTGCCGTTCCTGCTCATGCTGCACTTCATAGATGCTGTAATGAATCGCCCAGAGCTTTTTGACGTCGGCGTAAAGCGGCAAAAGCTCTGTCTGGATGTCCTTGTACTCCTGCTCCAGCCGCTCACGCTCCCTGCGCCATGCAGTGATAGGCAATTTGCCATCCTTGAAGTGAGGCTTCAATTTGCGCTCCGCCATGTAGAATCTCCGCAGCGAATCGTCATGCTCCGACTTGTATTTTTGTCTGGATTTTTCAAAACGAATGCTTCTCAGCTTGTCCGCAACCGGTTTTCCATCGACATAATACTGTGCCATGCGCAGCAGCTCGTCCAGCTCCTTGATGCGGGATTGCTTTTCCCCGGCAGACGCTTTCATTGCGTTGATGCTGTTCTGCATGGAATGCAGCGCGGTATCCAGATCATCGGTGGTAAAAAGCTGCTTCTCCTGCAAAAAGCGGAACGCATCCGCATACCGCTGTAAGTTGGCTG
>USAC01000032.1 GCA_900552475.1 uncultured Eubacteriales bacterium
CTGATGATCGCGGGCGGCACGGATGTGGCCACGGTGGCGGGCATCCTCGGCCACAGCCAGCCCTCCACCACGCTGGACATCTACACCCACGCCTTCGATAAGAACAAAAAGGCCGCCAGCGCGGGACTGCAAGGGATGCTGGAGATATAGATCACACCAGCAAAAGGACAGGCTCGATTCGCATACGCGAATCGAGCCTGTCCTTTTGTGGTCTCTTCAAGCAGCAATTTTCAACTCACTCTGTCTGAAGCACCTCGGTCAATATCCCGGACAATACACAGCAGTGCCTTTTCCTGCTCCTGCGGCGGCAGGCGCAGGCGGACGGAGTTTGTACCCAGTCCTTCAAAATCACTGCCGGATACGACTTTGACACCGTAAGAAGCAAAGAGCTTCGCCAAATCACAGTTTTTATCCTTGTGGGTCAGCAGGCAGATAGAGCAGGAATCCAGCGTGGCAGCCATAGACAGCGCACCACCGGTGCAAGACCTGAGTGCTTGCTTGGCCGCTGCGATACGGCGGCGGCTCTCCTCTACAAATGCCGTGTCCTCCAGCGCGGCAACCGCCAGACGCCGCCCGATGCCATTGATGCAGTAAGGGTTGCTGACCTTATCGATCTGCGCAATGATCTCCGGCGAGGCAGCCACATACGCCGCCCGCATACCGGCAAGGCCGGTGCCCTTAGAGAAGGAACGCATGACGATCAGATTGTCGTACTCATTCACCAGTGTAATGGCGGAGTCCTCCGGCGCAAGGTAGTCACCATAAGCCTCATCGGATATCACGCAGGCACCGACTTCCCTGGCCTTATCAAGGATCATCCGCATAGCATCCAGCGGAACACTCTGTCCTGTAGGATTATTGGGGTTGTCCAGATACACCAGCGATACGGCATCATCAATGGCAGCTACAACACGTTCCGGCATCAATTGGAAATTCTCTTCCTGCTTGAGATACACAGGCCGATAGTCGAAGCCGTGGCAGCGTGCGCTGAGGACATAGTCGGTAAACTGCGGGCATATACCTACCACCGCCGCGCCGGTACGTGAAAAAATCGTATTGACACAGGCGATAGCGTCCATGCCGCTGTTGTGCAGATAGAGCATATCATAGGTCAAAGGCGCATACTTCTGCCAGCGACGGATAATGGCATCTTTCAGCTCAAAGCCATGGGGATAGGCAGCTACATCATGGATGTCCGCCTCTCTCAGAGCCTGTGCCACCTTTTCCGAACAGCCGTAAGGACTGCATCCGTCACCGCAGTCCAGCAGGAACTTTTCTTCTGCTTCCTTGGCATAGCTGACCTTCTGAATCTGCGCCACGCTGGGACTAAACTTCAGCTCCATGCTTATACCTCCTCATCAAGAGACGCTTTCATGTTGCTTTTTCTGATAGAGCCGCGAATGCGCTGACCTGCCAGACACACCAGCAGCAGGATGCCCAGATAGCCCGTATAGGGGTAAATGAAGCCGACCAATGTACCGAACGGAAGCTGACCCAGCCCAAAGGCCGCCGCTGTCAGCACCGCCGCGATAATGATAGACTTTTTGGTTCCCACCGGTGCCAGCTTGCTGCACACCGTCCACATCATGGGCGCAGCGGTGGAGAAAATACCGCACAGCAGCACCACAGAGAACAACGCTCCCAGTACAGGAGAAATATCCTTGGCCAACCGCAGCGTAGGCACGGCAAACTGCGCGATCTCGTCTACCCGCAGAAGCAGAGCCGCATTCATAAACAGCACCGCCGTCATCAGCACCACACCGCCTAAAATACCGCACAGCTTCACTTCCCTGGCGGATGTGCTGCCAGCGCCCATGGTGGTCAGAAACGGGATAGCCCCGAAAATGTTATAAGAGGCGTACAGGATGCCGCTGATCCACCAGTTGGCGGACGAACGCATATTTGCAATAGGCGTTATGTCTACATTCAGGTCAAGACCGCTGCCGGAGACGATCGTCGCCACCGCTACCACGATGGAAAACACAATGATGACCGGGCCGATACAGCCGATCACATCCAGCAGCTTATTGAACCCGAACGCAAAGGCCACGAAGATCAGTACCGCCATCAGCAGACTGCCCACATAATAGTTCAGCCCGTAATACTCATTGAGCGTCGCACCTGCGCCGGAGATCATCACGACCACCACGGCGAACAGGAAAATACGCACGAAATACTCATAGAACGTGCCAAGCCATTTCCCGCAGATCTGTCCATAGGCGTTGACCTTCTCCATGCCCTTGGTGCGGAACCCCATATCCGTCACAGTGCCGCCCACCCAGGCGAACAGGAACATACTGATGGCAATGGAGCCGATACCCCATATTCCGTAGGAGGTATAGAACTGGATGATCTCCTGTCCGGTGGCAAAACCGGAACCGATGATAAACGCGATGTACGCGCCGGCATACTTGATCACGTTTAGCCCATTGACTTTCTGTTTCATGTATTCTCATCTCTTTTTTTTGATGACAACAGCCTATCACATTTCAAATCAGGGGTGTTATTCTGGTTTACGGACAAAATGTGTCAAAAAAAAAGAACAGCCCGCGGGCTGTCCATTTTTTCGCTGTATATATGTCACATTTTTCGTCAGCAGCCGGTGGAGCGAGCTTTCTCCTGAAGTATTTGCAGGTATTCCTCGCATATAGGAGAGAGAGCCCGCCCCTTGATCTTCAGCCAGCCTAACTTGCAGTCCAACGGTGCATCCTTCAGCGGCAAAAATCGGCTACGGTTGCCAGCGTAAAACATTTGGTATGTCTCCGCGTCATACGTATCAATGGAGATAGCCGTAGTACGTTCCACTATTTTCAGGGCACTGCCCAAATCGCTGACAAGAACCTCTGCGTTGCGGCGTCCTTGGCCTTCCCACACACGTTCGCCGGACACATCGCCGGGGGACGCATAGTTGATCACGCATGGGTAATCCCGCAGATCCTCCAGCGTAACGCCATCCTCCGTTTTGCTGTATAGTGGATTGTTCGGGCCTACAATGGCGTGAAGCGGGCGGCGAAGAATCAGGTTAAATTCCAAACCGGCATCTTCAATTCTGCGCATTGTCAGCGATTCAATATCAGAAAAAATGGTGATAACGCCAATCTCCGTCAAACCCGTGCTAACCTGGCGAAGTACGTCGGGTAGCATACATTCTTCCATATTGCAGGTCAGACCATCTTCAAAATGACGGCTGTATAGCTCCACAAAGGCATCGTTCGCAAGAGAACAATATAAGCTGGAGACAGACAGATGCGTGCGCCGCCCTGCTTTAGGCACACTTTGCAAAAAAGAAAACCGCTGACAGATCTCCTGAGCCTGCTGGTATACATCACGACCAAAGGCAGTCAGCGTTACACCGCGGGTTGTGCGTTCAAAAATAGGTGCGCCCAGTTCTGCTTCCAGATTCTTCATAGAGGTGCTTAGCGAGGATCGGGCAACATACAGTTTCTGTGCCGCCTCATTCATGCTGCCCTCTGCCACGATTTGCAAAAGCTGCTGGAGCTGCTCGATTTTCATAATACGACGCCTCCTTTTGCTGTTCTTGAACTATATTGGTTGCTTTTTGACTATTATACCATATTCACAGAATGCATACAAATGCTGCCATAAGAGCAAAGCCACCCCCCATGGGGGTGGCTTTTGGTACGCCCGACTGGATTCGAACCAGCGGCCTTTAGAGTCGGAGTCTAACGCTCTATCCAGCTGAGCTACGGGCGCATATTTACTTTAGCTCAATTATTATAACAGTATGTTTCCCGTTTGTAAAGCAAATTTTTTTCAAAAAGATTGTTAAAAAAGTTGACAAGAAGTGCAGAGTGCGTTACAATATAAACAATCTAAGGTCGGCTGTTGCCGGTTATTCCAATATGAAGGATACGAAACCGTCTATGAAAAAGCAAAAAATTTCTGATGCTGTCATCCACCGTCTGCCGCGCTACTACCGCTATCTCGACGACCTCTACAACAAGGGCGTCGTGCGCATTTCTTCCAGTCTGCTCGGCAGCAAGATGGATATCACCGCCTCCCAGATCCGGCAGGATCTGAGCTGCTTCGGTGAGTTCGGCCAGCAGGGATACGGCTATAACGTCGCCGAACTGCGCGCCGAAATCGGCCACATTCTGGGCATCGACAATGGGCACAAGCTGATTATCGTCGGTGCCGGCCACCTCGGCCATGCCCTGCTCCAGAACTTCGACTTCAAGAAGGTCGGCTTCCAGATTGACACCGCCTTCGACGTCTCCCCCGCCCTTGTCGGCACCAAAATCCACGACGTCGCCATCCGCTCGATGGATGAGCTGGAGGACTATGTCAGCGAAAATCACCCCAACGTCGCCGTGCTCACCGTGCCGCAGAACGTTGCGCAGCCGCTGACCGACCGGCTCATCGAGCTGGGCATCCGCGGGTTCTGGAACTTCACGAACGTGGAGCTCTCGTCCTCTGTGCCGGACGTCTTTTTCGAAAACGTCCACTTCGTCGACACGCTCCTCACGCTGAGCTACCGCATCTCCCGTCCCTGAGCGCACCTTTCTCCCCGCACGACATACTATGGACTGAGACCTGCGAGCAGGTCAATCTTCATAGGAGGTCACACTATGTGCAATCAGGGCTTCTGGGGCGGTAACTGCTGCTGGATCATCGTGATCCTCATTCTCTGCCTGGTCTGCGGCGGCTGCGGCAATGGCTGCGGCAGCAATAACGGCTGCGGCAATAACTGCGGCGGCTGCGGCTGCTGAGGGTCATCGGATCCGGGCTTAGCCTGAACCGCGAGGGCGGCGCTGCTTTGTGCGGCGCCGCCCTTTTTCTTTTACGGAGGATTTATGAAAGCCATTTTTATCGATATCGACAACACGCTCCTCGACTTCGATGCCTACGTGCGTGAGTCCATGAGCGCGGGCTTCGCGCGCTTCGGTCTGCGTCCGTATGAACCGTGGATGTACGACATCTTCGTCCGTGAGAATGACAAGCTCTGGCAGTCTATTGAGCGCAGCGAGCTGACGTTTGCGCGGCTGCAGGAAATCCGCTGGAACACGGTGTTCCGCGCCCTCGGGATCGAGGCCGACGGCATCGCCTTCGAGCGGTATTTCCGCGAGGCGCTGCACGAGAGCGCCATCCCCGTCCCCGGCGCGCATGAGCTGCTCGAGCAGCTGCACGGGCGGTTTCTTCTCTGCGCCGCGAGCAACGGCCCATACGCGCAG
The DNA here is from genome assembly GCA_900552475.1 of uncultured Eubacteriales bacterium. Lineage (GTDB taxonomy): Bacteria > Bacillota > Clostridia > Oscillospirales > Oscillospiraceae > Vescimonas. The sequence goes on from USAC01000032.1 coordinate 5,193, forward strand.
CAGGTACACCGGCTGGAGCTTTCGGACATGCGGAAGTATTTCGACTACCTCTTCATCTCGGAGAAAATCGGCGTGTCTAAGCCCTCGCGCGCGTTCTACGACGCCGCCTTCGCGGAGCTGAACGCCGGGCGCGCGGAGCCGATCCGCCCGTGTGAGACGCTCATGCTGGGTGACTCGCCGACCTCCGACATGGCGGGCGGGCTGCAGTACGGCATGCGCACCTGCTTTTTCCGCCGCCATCCGGATAAGCCCGCACCCGCGGGCGTCGACACCGTCGCGGCCGACCTGCCGCAGGCGCTGCGGGAGATTCTGGCGTTGGCGGAGCGGTAATGGGCTGGGCGTTTTGCGGTGGTTTGCGGGGCAGAAGAGACCTGTTCTGCCTCCGGCGGGGCACTTTTCCCGCACAGGAAAAGTGCCCAAAAGCGCGCCAAAACCAAGGTTTTGGAATCCTTTCCGGCCAACAAGCGGGGTATCTATAGGACGATGTCAAACTGTAGAATTGACTTTCGTTCTGCGCCGCTGCCGCTGATCGTGCAAAATTGCCGCTGCATACGCCTTACGTTCGGGACGATGTGGGCATCGCCCCGCAATAGGCGAAACAGTTCCTATATTTCACACCATCAGCGGCAGCGGCGCAGGCGCAGAGAACGATTCTTCATTTCATGCCCCTTGCATAGCACGCCCAAACGTGTGGGGCTCACCCCAACATCCTGCAACGTGCGGGGCGCGCGGAGGAAGTCCTGAAACCATCCGGTTTCTGGCGGCGTTTTTTTTCATACTTTTTGCCGCTGTTGGCAAAAAGTATGTTGCCAAAGGCATCCCCATCCCAATCCCCAAAAAGCTAAAAAAGCCGGAGAGCTGAGCACTCTCCGGCTTTTTTGTCAGTTCTTCGGCTGACCCGGCAGGGCCTTTGCACTGTCGACGATCACCGCGCGGGCGCGGGCGAGCCGCAGGTCGTGCGTGAGCCGCTGGGGCGGCAGCCCCTCGCGCAGGCGCTCCATCGGCACCTGATACTCCTTCGAGAGCTGCGCATACTCCTGCTCCAGCTCCTCGTCCGTAATATTGATGTTCTCCCGCCGCGCGACCTCGCTCAGCGCGAGCTCCACCTGCACGCCGTGGCGCGCCTGCTCACGCGCGTGGTCGCGCAGGGCCTCGCGCGTCGTCCCCGCGGCCTTCAGATAGTCGTCCAGGCTCGCGCCCTGCTGGTGCAGGCGCTGCTCAAGCTCCTGCATCAGCCCGTCGAGCTGCCCCTCGACCATGACCTCGGGGATCTCCGTCTCCATACCGGCGATGACCATCGCCATCAGGCGGTCGCTGAAGCTCTCGCGGCAGGCCGCCTCCTTCTGCCGCACGGCGCCCTCGAGAATCGCGCGGCGCAGCGCGGCCAGATTCTCAAACCCGAAGCGGCGCGCTGTCTCGTCGCTCAGCTCCGGCGCGGTGCGGCGGTTGATTTCATGTGCCTTCACATGGAACGTCGCGTCCTTGCCCGCGAGCTCCGGGGTATACTGCTGCGGGAAGGTGACGTGTACGTCGCGCTCCTCACCGGCGCGGATGCCCGCGACCTGCTCTTCAAAGCCGGGGATGAACATGCCCGAGCCGAGCAGCAGCGGGTACTTCTCACCCTTGCCGCCGTCGAAGGCGACGCCGTCCACAAAGCCCTCAAAGTCCAGCACCACCTCATCACCCATGGCGGCGCGCTCGGGGTGCTCCTCATGCAGGTGCTCCTGCTGCCAGCGGGCGACGGCTTCGTCGCCGTCGCGTTCGGTCAGCTCCGCCGGATCCATCGGCGCGCTCAGCCCCTTGTACTGCCCGAGCTTCACCTCCGGGTACAGCTGCACCAGCGCGGTGAAGATATACCCGCCGGGGCCGATGTCCACGATACTCAGATCCGGCGCGGCCGCGACCTGCAGGTTCGCCTCGGCGACGGCCTCGACGAGCGCCTCCGGAAACGTGTGGTTCACGGCGTCCTGATACAGGAAATCCTTGCCGTAGGCCGCCTCGAGCTGCTCGCGCGTGGCCTTTCCGGGCGCGCAGCCCTCCACGGGATAGAGCGAGCTGCAGTCGTTATACAGCTCCTGCAGCGCGCGCTGCCAGTCCTCCTTATCCACACGGATCGTCAGCAGTACCTGCCGGTTCTCCAGCGGTTCGTTCTTCAGTAGCATAATTCGGTATCCTCCCAGTATCCTCTTTTTGAGTCATCATGATGCTATTATATATTGTATCGACGGTTTGTCAACCGGGATCGCAGATTGTAAAAAAACTGTGACATATATCACTTCCCCCTATCTTTTTCCAGCCGCCTGTGCTACAATACCTAAATTGGAATATACCCATCTCATTTGTTACGGAGGAACCTGTATGCAGCGCATCAAAACATGGATCAGAGAGAACCCGCACGTCTGGTGGGCCCTCGTCCTGCCGGTCTATCTGACCCTGTTTTTCATCATCGAGCACTTTATCAAGGACAACTACTGGGCCACGCAGACCTCCATCGACTATCACATTCCGTTCATCCCGCAGTTCATCGTGATCTACGATTCGTGGAGCTTCCTGCTCTTCGCGCTGGGCATCTATCTGATCGTGAAGGACCCGGAGGGCTTCCGCCGCTATATGTGGACGATCCTGCTCACGTTTTTCACCGCGACGGTCTTCTGCGCCCTCGTCCCGAACGGACAGGATCTGCGCCCCGCCGTGATGGAGCAGCACAACTTCTTTACCTGGATGGTGCAGTATACCTACTCACTCGACACGAACACGAACGTCTTCCCGAGCGTGCATGTGCTCGGCGTGCTGGCGGCGCTGTTCGCCATCTGGCACACGCCGGGGATGAAGAAGTGGACGTGGCGCGTGTTCTCGCTGATCTACGGCATCCTGATCATCGCCTCGACGCTCTTTGTCAAGCAGCACGCGTTCATCGACGTGCTGGCCGGGCTGTTCCTCGGGGCGATCGGCTATGTTGTCGTCTACGTCATCATCGGCCGCCGCCGCGACAGACTCATCGCAGCGCGCAATTCCGTCAGGAAGAAGGGATAACCATGCAAACCGTTCACGCGCCGCTCTTTTCCGGCATTACGGATGAGCAGCAGCAGCGCATGCTCGTGTGCTTCGGCGTGCGGGAGGAGAGCTTCCTGCCGGAGGATCTGATCTATGACTTCAACGACCGCCGCAATATCATCGGCCTGATCATCTCCGGGACGGCGCGCGTTGAGCGCGTCGACGAGCGCGGCGTGCGCACGATTCTCGAGCACCTCGAGCGCGAGAGCGTCTTCGGCGAGATGCTGATGTTCGACAACATCGCCGGCGACAGTCTCACCGTCGTGTGCGAGAAGGACTGCCGCGTCTGGTTCATCCCCGCCGACCACCTCGTCCACCCCTGCGAAAATGCCTGCGCGCACCACAGCCAGATGATCCAGAACATGTTCCGCCTTGTCGCTGAGAAGGCCAGCGCCCTCTCCGAGCGTGTGGAGGTGCTCTCCCGCCGCTCCATCCGCGACAAGCTCCTGTGCTATTTCGCGATTCAGGCCGGGCGCTGCGGCGGGTGCTTCACCATACCCTTTTCGCTCAGCACGCTCGCCGACTATATCTCCGCCGACCGCAGCGCCATGATGCGCGAGCTGAAAAAGATGCGCGAGGCGGGTCTTGTGGAGGTGCACGGACGGCAGGTCTGCGTGTTGCAATAATTTTTCTGTCAGCAAGAGAATTTTTTCTCAAAGAAAATCACATTTTCACAAACTTTGATTGACGCGGCACCCACAGTGTGATAAAATAATCACAATGATGTTCCGTCGGAGCCGCCCGCGCGGCCGCCGATGAATATGAGGGACACATATAAAGAGGAGGCATCAGTTTCTTATGTATCGCATCGTCAAGAAAGAAGCTCTGAAGCCCACCGTCGTGCTCTATGAGATTGAGGCGCCGATGGTGGCTAGAAAAGCCCAGCCCGGACAGTTCATCATTCTGCGCGTTGACAAGAACGGTGAGCGCATCCCCATCACGATCCACGATTACGACCGCGAAAAAGGCACCGTCACCATCATTGTCCAGACCGTTGGCGCCACCACCGAAAAGCTCAGCCACAAGCAGGAGGGCGATTTCCTGCAGGATTTCGTCGGCCCGCTCGGCAAGCCCACCGAAACCGAGGGCAAGAAGAAGGTCTGCGTCGTCGGCGGCGGCGTGGGCTGCGCCATCGCATACCCCGTCCTGAAGAAGTTCCACGACTGCGGCGCGGAGGTGCACGCAGTCGTCGGCTTCAAGAGCAAGGACGTTATCATCCTTGAGGATAAGTTCAAGGCCGTCTCCTCCGTGCTGAAGGTCTGCACCGACGACGGCAGCTACGGCCAGAAGGGTCTCGTCACCGAGGCGCTCAAGCAGCTGCTCGACGAGGGCAACCAGTATGACGAGATCTTCGCCATCGGTCCGATGGTCATGATGAAGTTCGTCTGCAAGACGACCGCGCCCTACGGCGTACCCACGACCGTCTCCATGAGCCCGATCATGATCGACGGCACCGGCATGTGCGGCGGCTGCCGCCTGACGGTCGGCGGCGAGACGAAGTTCGCCTGCGTCGATGGCCCCGACTTCGACGGCCAGCAGGTCGACTGGGATCTGGCTGTCAAGCGCAACCAGATGTACCGCGACTTTGAGCTGCGCAAGCACGAGGAAGTCTGCAATCTGTTCAAGCAGGAGGTAAAGTAAAAATGGCCAAGATCAATATGCGTCTGGACAAGAATCCCATGCCCTCCCAGGATCCCAATGTCCGCAACAAGAATTTCCTGGAGGTTGCGCTGGGCTATACCGAGGAGCAGGCGCTGGACGAGGCCGCGCGCTGCCTCAACTGCAAGAACCATCCCTGTGTCGACGGCTGCCCTGTGAACGTCCGCATCCCCGAGTTCATCGCGAAGATCGTCGAGAAGGACTACGAGGGCGCCTATCAGGTCATCCACCAGACCTCCTCCCTGCCCGCCGTCTGCGGCCGTGTCTGTCCGCAGGAGAGCCAGTGCGAGATGCATTGCGTGCGCGGCAAGAAGGGCGATCCCGTCGGCATCGGCCGTCTCGAGCGCTTCGTCGCCGACTGGCACAACGCCCACGCCGCCGAGGCCGCTTCCAAGCCCGCGAGCAACGGCCACAAGGTCGCCGTCGTCGGCTCCGGCCCCTCCGGCCTGACCTGCGCGGGTGATCTGGCCAAGAAGGGCTATGACGTCACCGTGTTCGAGGCGCTGCACCTTGCCGGCGGTGTGCTGGTATACGGCATCCCCGAGTTCCGTCTGCCCAAGACCATCGTGCAGAAGGAGGTCGACGGCCTGAAGGTGATGGGCGTGAAGGTCGAGACGAACACCGTCGTCGGCCGCACCATCACCATCGACGAGCTGATGCAGGAGTACGGCTTCGAGGCCGTGTTCGTCGGCTCCGGCGCGGGTCTGCCCATGTTCATGCACATCCCCGGTGAGAACCTCAAGGGCGTCTACTCCGCCAACGAGTTCCTCACCCGCATCAACCTCATGAAGGCCTACCGCGAGGACAGCGACACGCCCATCATGGATCTCAAGGGCAAGACTGTGGCCGTCGTCGGCGGCGGCAACGTCGCCATGGATGCCGCGCGCTGCTCGAAGCGTCTCGGCGCGGAGGTCTATGTTGTGTACCGCCGCGGCATGGAGGAGCTGCCCGCCCGTCATGAGGAGGTCGAGCACGCGATCGAAGAGGGCGTCATCTTCAAGACGCTCAATAACCCCGTTGAGATTCTCGGCGACGAGCAGGACTGCGTCCGCGCCATGAAGTGCATCGAGATGGAGCTCGGCGAGCCCGACGCTTCCGGACGCCGCCGTCCCGTCGAGAAGAAGGGCAGCGAGTTTGAGCTGCCGGTCGACGCGGTGATCATGTCCCTCGGCACCAGCCCCAACCCGCTGATCAAGAGCACCACCAAGGGACTCGAGGTCAACAAGAAGGGCGGTATCATCGTCAACGAGGACGGCCTGACCAGCCGCGAGGGCGTCTATGCCGGCGGCGACGCCGTCACCGGCGCAGCCACCGTCATCCTGGCCATGGGCGCCGGCAAGCTCGGCGCAAAGTCCATCGACGAGTACCTGCAGAAGAAATAAGCGTACATAACCAAAGCGCCCGGAACGGCAAAGCCGTTCCGGGCGCTTTTTAATGTCTTACTTTAATAGATAAAAAGAGGACTGCCCCGCAGTCCTCTTTTTCGTTATTTCAGGTATTTCTGCAGCTTGCCCAGCCGTGCGATGGCGTCCTTCAGAGACTCCTCACTGCGCGCGAAGTGCAGGCGGATCAGGTGGTTCACCGGCTCGCGGAAGAAGCTCGAGCCCGGAACGGCGGCCACGCCGACCTCGCCGATCATCCACTCGCAGAACTGCTGGTCGCTCCAGCCCTTGAACTTCTCCTTGGCGAGGAAGGCGGAGATATCGACCATGATGAAGTACGAGCCCTGCGGCGTCGTGTGCTTCAGGCCAATCTCGTCAAGCCCCTTGCAGAAGATCTCGCGCTTGCGGCTGTACATCTCGGTCAGGCCGTCGTAGTAGTCCTTCCCGAGCGTAAAGCCCGCGCAGACCGCCTCCTGCAGCGGCGCGGGCGCGCCGACCGTCAGGAAGTCATGCACCTTCTTCACGCCCTCGGCCAGATCCGGCACGTCCGGCGGCGCAATCAGGAAGCCGAGACGCCAGCCCGTGATCGAAAACGTCTTGGAGAGCGAGTTGCAGGTAATCACCCGGCTCCGTCCGCCGGGGAGCGATGCCGCCGCAACGTGCTCATACGGCGGGAACACAATGTGCTCATACACCTCGTCCGTGATCACGAACGCGTCGTACTTCTCCGCGTAGCCCAGAATCTCCGTCAGCTCTTCGCGGGTAAACACCTTGCCGCAGGGATTCGAGGGGTTGCAGACGATGATCGCCTTCGGGTGCTGGCGAAACGCGTCCTCGAGCACCTTCGAGTCGTAGTTGAACATCGGCGGCACGAGCGGCACATAGATCGGCTCCGCCCCGCTGAGGATCGCGTCCGCGCCGTAGTTCTCATAGAACGGGCTGAACACGATCACCTTGTCGCCGGGGTTGCAGACCGTCATCATCGCGGCCATCATCGCCTCGGTGCCACCGCAGGTGACGACCACCTGCGTCTCCGGGTCGATCTCATAGCCGTGGATGGGCGAATACTTCTCCGCGATGCAGCGGCGCAGGTTCTCCGAGCCGTAGGTCACGGAGTACTGGTGCTGCTCACCGCCGCCGGCCATCTCGCGCAGCGCATCGAGCAGCACCTGCGGCGGGTCGAAGTCCGGGAAGCCCTGCGAGAGGTTGATGCTGCCGGGCGTCGCGTCGCTGATGCGCGTCATGCGGCGGATGACCGAGTCGGTAAACTCACCGACTCGCTTGCTCAGTTCCGGCATGCCTTAACCCTCCAGACCGGCCAGCGCCTGTGCGTCGGAGACGTACTTGTCCAGCAAATTCTGGCTCTGCATCTCGGCGATGACCTGATTCAGATAGGTGACAAACTCGTCGTTGCCCTTCTGCACACCGATGCGGATACCGCTGTCGGATCCGATATCAAAGCGCAGCGGGCTGATGGCAAGGCTCGGATCGGCGTTGACATACGCCTGCGCAACCAGCTCATCCATCACGGCGCCCTCGGTCTTGCCGTTCTGAACCTCCAGAATCAGATCGGGTACCTTTGCAAGGCCGACCATGTTCTCCGTTCCGGCGAACGCCACCGCGCGCTCATAGGGCTTCGAGCCGGTCTGCGCCGCGATCTTGTGACCCGCCAGATCCTCGGGCTTCTGGTAGTTATCGGCAACCTCCTTCTTCGTGACGAGCACGGTGTCGGTGTTATACACGATGTCCGTGAAGTCGATGCTCTCGCGGCGCTTGTCATCCGCGCTCATGCAGGCGCTCACGATGTCGAAGTCGCCGTTCTTCAGACCCATCACCAGGTTGTCGAAGTTCATGTCGACGACCTTCAGCTGTACGCCCAGCTGATCGGCGATGTACTGGCAGATCGAGATGTCGATACCGACAATCGTATCCTGTCCGTCAACCTGCGTGTGGAACTCAAACGGAGAATAGTCCGCCGACGTGCCGACCACCAGCACGCCCGCCTCCTTGATCTGATCGAGCTTGGATTTGCTCTCGTCCTTCTTCTGGCCGCAGGCGGTCATACCGAGAATCATCAGCGCCGCCAGCACCAGTGCTGCCAATCTTTTCATAGTTCTTCTCCTTATGTTGATTTTCTTGTTTTATCTTATTCCCACAGGGGCTTGTCCCAGAGGTTGACCTTCGTGCCGATCCCCTTCTCGCAGGCGTTCAGGTACATCTGATAGGCGATCATGATATCCAGCGCGCCGAGACCCATCGAGGCCGCCGCGACGAACTGGTCGTCAGAGGTACGCAGCTTCTTCTCTCCGAGCACCAGCTCGCTCAGGTCGATGATGTTCGCCTCGTCGAGCTTGCCCTCCTGCGTCAGCTTGGCCAGCGGGTTGACGTGCTTTTTCAGCTGCGTCCAGTAGTCGGCGGCCACGCCGTCGGCGCTCAGGAACACCTCCTCGCAGACCTCGCCGGAGTGCATCGTCACAAGGCCGCAGCCCGGCGTCAGCCAGGACTTGTCGATGATCGGGGTGCGCGCGGTCGTCTCCCCGACGATCAGCTGGGACTTCAGCGCCGAGCCCTTCGAGTCGCTCGTCGGGATGATCTCCACGCCCAGCTTCTCGCTGTACTCCTGCGCGATCTCCTCGGCCTTCGCCACGTCGAGATCGCACAGATACATCGTCTTGATCTGGGGCAGCGCCTCGTGGATGGCGGAGACCATCGTGCGGCCGATCACGCCCGCGCCGACCAGTGTCGCCGTCGTCGCGTTCGAGGGAGCCGCGTACTTCGCCAGCACGCCGCCCACGGCGGAGGTACGCATCGCGGTAATGAGCGTGCCGTCCAGAATGCAGAACGGCAAAACCGTCTCGGGGTCGCTCAGGATGGAGATGTCGATGCCATAGGGGATGCCGGGGATCGTTGCGTTCTTCTTCGACTCCGCCGCCCACTTCACGCCGGCGATATGCACATCGCCGCCGATGTAGCAGGGCATGGAGTTGAAGAACGACTGCCAGTTCTCCTTGTCGGGGATGCTGGTATTCGTCTTTGGCGGGTTCTTGATCTGGCCCTTGCCGAGCATGGAATAGGTCTTCTCGGTCACTTCGATGATCTGCTTCATGTCCAGCAGACCGGCCTTGACAACATCCTCCTGCTTCAGGAAGAGAATTTCGGGATTCGTCGTGTGCAGCATAGTAATATCCTCCTAAGATCAATCTTATATGTTATTGTTTGTTTAAATGACGTTGATGACTTTGGACAAGAATTCCTTTGTCCGGGGGTTCTGGGGATGCTCGAAGATCTCCTCCGGCGTCCCCTGCTCGGCGATCTGGCCGCCGTCCATAAAGAGCACTCGGTTGGCCACCTTTCGCGCGAAGCCCATCTCGTGCGTGACGACCACCATCGTGATCCCCTCCGCCGCGAGGTCGGAGATGACCTGCAGCACCTCGCCGACCATCTCCGGGTCGAGCGCCGAGGTCGGCTCGTCGAACAGCAGCACGTCCGGCTCGAGCGCCAGCGCCCGCACGATGGCGATTCGCTGCTTCTGTCCGCCGGAGAGCTGGGACGGGAAGCTCCCCGCCTTGCTGTCCAGCCCCACGCGCTTCAGAAGCGCCATGGCCTTCGCCTCCGCCTCCGCGTGGGAGACGTGCTTGACCTTCTCCATCGAGATGGTCACATTGTCGAGAATTGACAGGTTGTTGAACAGGTTGAACTGTTGAAAGACCATCCCGACCTTCTGTCGGTGCTTGTTCACGTCAAAGCCCTTCGCCGTGATATCCGTCCCCTCGAAGAAGATCGAACCGGACGTCGGCTGCTCCAGCAGGTTCAGGCATCGGATAAACGTCGACTTACCGGAACCAGACGGCCCGATGACTGCGGCAACGTCTCCCTTATAAAACGTCTCGTTCAGCCCCTTGAGCACCTGCAGCTCGCCGAAGCTCTTACAGAGGTCCTTCACCTCAAACATCACATTACCGTTCATTGCGCTTGAGCCTCACTTCAAAGATATTGATTCCCTTTCCCAGAATGATGTTGAGCAGCAGATAGAGAATCGCGGAGATATAGTAGCAGGGCAGCGGGTTGTACGTTGCTGTGATGACGATGCCGTTGTTGTACATCAGGTCGCTGATGCCCAGATACTGGATGATCGATGTCTCCTTGACCATCGTGATAAATTCGTTGCCGATGGCCGGCAGGATGTTCTTGATCGCCTGCGGCAGGATGATAAAGCGCATCGCCTGCGCGGACGTCATGCCGCATGAGCGCGCCGCTTCCAGCTGCCCGACGTCCACGGCCTGAATGCCTGCGCGGAACACCTCCGCGATATAGGCCGCCGAGTTCAGCGACAGCGCGATGACGCACGGGATCGCCCGCTCCATATCCACACCCCAGATCGTCCCGGAGGGGTATTGGATGAAGCTCAGCTGATAGTATACGATGTACAGCTGCACCAGCATGGGCGTACCGCGGATGACGGTGATGTAGAGCTTACTGAACGCCTGCAGCGGCTTGCAGTTTGAAATCCGCATCAGCGCCACTAGGCATCCCAGAATCGCACCGCAGAAAACCGTAATCAAACTGATGAGGATCGTCGTTCGCGTCCCTCGCAGAAAGTATTGATAATATTCCGTGAATATTTGGATAATATTCATTTTCTCACCCCGAATCACTTGTAATTCATGTGCTTATTGTATATTTATTCATGCTGCATGTCAAGTCCCATCTCACCATTTCTCCGGATTCGACAGTCTCGTTTTTTCGCCCTCCAACCGCTTTGTGCAATTTGCACGCCGCGCGCCGTCATTTTGCTGAATCCGTTCAATCATCCGCCCCATATCCGCCCTTGCCGCCCATGCAAAAACGTGCTACAATCACCCGTATATGCATCAATCACCGGGACAGGAGGATCCAATGAACCAGAAAGAACTCAACGAAATCCGCCGCCGCTTCAAGCCCGACCGCACCGCCATCAGCAAGGTCTACGGCTGCTATGTCAGCAGCGCCCGCCAGATCATCTCCTACATCGACGCGCCCATGGGGCTCATGTCGCAGGAGGAGCAGGAGATGTTCCTGAACCTGCTGAAAAAGTCGCTCTCCGGCGCCCTCGGCCGCAACCTCATCGACATCGTCTTTTCCACCGCACAGGTCGCCGACAGCGATGAACACCGCCTGCTCCAGACGCTGCGCCAGACCGCCCTGCAGGATCCGAACGCCCGCGAGATGCTCTACCGCCGCATCATCGACTCCATCGACATGGGGGACAGCAGCTACCTCATCCTCCTCGCCGCTGATGCCTACGACGTTCCCCGCCGCGGCAGCGACGATCAGGTGCTCGCTGACGGCTCGGACACCGTATTCAAATACTTTGTCTGTAGCATCTGCCCCGTCAAGGATCCCACGCTTGCCCTGCGCTACAGCGACGAGCTCAGCGAGTTCCACAGCTGCTCCACCGGCCACATCGCCTCCCCGCCGGAGCTGGGCTTCCTCTTCCCCGCCTTCGACGACCGCGCCGCGAACATCTATAACGCCCTCTTTTACAGCAAGAACCCCGCGGAGCTGCATCAGGAGGTCATCGACGCGGTCTTTCACATCGAGGAAGCGCCCATGTCTGCCGAGGAGCAGAAGAACATCTTCGGTACGGCTCTCGGCGATGTGCTCCAGCGCGAGTGCAGCTACGATGTCGTCCAGTCCGTCCACGAGCAGCTGCGCGGCCGGATTCAGGAGCACAAGGAGAGCCACGACCCCGAACCGCTGGAGCTCTCCGTCCGCGAGGTCGGCGAGGTGCTGTCAAACAGCGGTGTCCCGTCGGAGAAGGCCGAGGCCTTCGAGGCCGAGTGCCGCAGGCAGTACGGCGAAAATGCCGCCCTGAACCCGAAAAACCTCATCGAGGCCGGGAAGTTCCAGATCACCACCCCCGAGGTGAAGATCACCGTCTCCCCCGAGTACAGCTACATGGTCGAAGCCCGCGTCATCGACGGGCGCAAGTATATCCTCATCCCCGCGGATGAAAACGTCGAGGTCAACGGGATTACGGTCAATATTCCCAATCCGCAGACGGCGGAGGAAATCTAAAAAACAGGCACAGCCCCAATGAAGTGACCCCCAAAAGTTAGACAATATTTTGAAGTTAAAATTATTCAAGCAGCCGAAAGGGCTTGCTGCCTGTGCATTGCAGGCGGCAAGCCCTTTCGCTTTGCCTTGATTCTGCGGTTGTTGTAGTAATCCAGATATTCGATCAGTTCCTGTTTGATCGGTAACCCACTTCTGGTTCGGCTTGTCCGCATGGAAGTCCCGATTCAGTAAGTTTGGTGCGGTTTTGCCGACTTCTCCCCTGTAAGAACGATACTTCTTCATTCGGACACGGCAAACCAAACCCAGCTCCTTCATAAACCTCCGTAGGGGGCGGCGTTCTCGACGCCCCGCGATCGTCGCACAGTATACTTTTTGCCGCTGCGGCAAAAAGTATGTCGCCGAAGGCAAACAGCCCTCCTTACTTCCCCGCAAACTCCGGATGCACATACTGCCCATGCCCCGCGGTCTTTTTTCCGCGCCGGATGGCAAACTTCGGACACCGGTGCAGGCACGCAAGGCACATCACGCACTGCTCCTTCACCCAGACCGGCCTGCCGTCCCGGATCTCAATCGCCGAGACGGGACAGTTCCGCGCGCACAGGCCGCATCCGACGCACGCGTCCGTCACGGCGAAATACCCCGTGCGGCGGACGCGCTCATAGTGCGGATAGTAGACCCGGACGGCGGGCAGCGGTACCTTCGCGCGCAGGTGCTCGGAGACAAAGCGCCCGGCCTGTCCGGTCGTCGTCCCATACGTCGCGGCAAACCAGAGATACTCCGGCCGTCCGAGTATCAATCGCTCCAGAAACGCGTTCACGATGCTCGGCAGGCCCCAGAAGTAGACGGGCGAAACGATGCCCACCATCTCCCCGTCCCGTGGCGTAAATGCAAGCTCCCCCGCCTGCATGCACGCCGTGATGGAGACGCACCGCTCTCCCGTCGCCGCAGCGGCGCGCTCGGCCACATACCGGCAGTTCCCCGTGGCGGAAAAATAAAAAATCATCGTACTCTCCCCTCTCCATCGTCCGCTTCCCGCTGCGGCGTGAAATAGTGCGCCCGCGCATAGGCGAACTGTCTGTTGAATGTCTCCGCCGCCTCGACGCTGCGCGCGTCCTGCGGCCGCATCATGTCGAAGGCGTGCATGTCACAGTGATACACGTCCAGCTGCGCCGGGACGCCCGCGGCGCGCAGCCGCTCAAAATAGTGAACCGTCTCGGCATAGAACGGCTCGCCGTCCCCGACGAAGGAATACGCAGGCGGCAGGCCGGAAAAGTCCTCCAGCCGCGCCGGCGCGGCCGGCGGCGAGAGCACCAGCGCCGGCATGCCGCCATGCTCCGTCGGGACGCGGATCCTCTGGACGCGGACGTCCCGGTCGGGTCTCATTGAGCGCATGCCGCGCCACCGTTTCTGCGCTGATAGTCCGTCCCCCAGACGACCATGGAGTCGAGAATGGGCTTCAGGCTGCGCAGCCTGATGAACGTCCGTGTGCCCATGGCGGCGGATGAGACGTTTCTGGCGGTGCGGGACGACTATCTGCGCCGGGAGCTCGACGCGCGCGGCGTCGTCCGTTTGAGTGACCTGCGCCCGCTTTGCGGCGACCTCTATCTCTGGCAGGGCGACATCACCCGCCTGCAATGCGGGGCCATCGTCAACGCCGCGAACGCCGGCATGACGGGCTGCTACATCCCCTGTCACGCCTGCATTGACAACTGCATCCACACCTACGCGGGTGTGCAGCTGCGGCGCGACTGCGCGGAGATCATGGCGGCGCAGGGCAGCGCCGAGCCGACCGGGCGGGCGAAGATCACGCGGGCGTATAACCTCCCCTGTGACTATGTTCTCCACACCGTCGGCCCGATCGTGAACGGGCGCGTCACGTCGGAGGACGAGCGCCTGCTCGCCGCGTGCTACCGCTCCTGCCTGGAGCTCGCCGCGCAGCATGGCGTGCAGAGCGTCGCCTTCTGCTGCATCTCCACGGGCGTGTTCCACTTTCCGAACGAGCGCGCGGCGGAGATCGCCGTGGAGACCGTGCGGCGGTACAAATCGGAGACAGAGAGCAAAGTGAAGGTGATTTTCAATGTTTTCAAGGATACGGACCGGGAAATCTATGAGCTGCTCCTCGGCGCAGACTGACCGCCTGCGCGCGGCGCTCGCCGGTGCCGATGCCGTGGTCATCGGCGCGGGCGCGGGGCTCTCCACTTCCGCAGGATTTGTTTATACCGGCGAGCGGTTTGAAAAATATTTTTCAGATTTCGCCGCAAAATACAATTTTCACGATATGTACTCCGGTGGGTTTTACCCGTATGCAACGCTTGAAGAACACTGGGCCTCGTTATATTTACATCAACCGTTATCTGAATGCGCTGAAGCCCGTCTATGAAAAACTGCTTTCGCTTGTGAAGGGCAAGGATTACTTTGTCCTTCACAACGAATGTGGATCACTGCTTTCAGAAAGCCGGATTTGACAAGCACCGCCTGTTCCACACGCAGGGAGACTACGGGCTGTTCCAGTGCAGCGAGCCGTGTTGCGCGGAGACGTTCGATAACGGGGAGATTATCCAAAACATGGTCACTGCGCAGGGCTATACAATTGCGCCGGATGGCACACTTACTGTGCCCGAAGCGCCCAAAATGGCCGTGCCGGACAGCGGATCCTCTTTCTGGAGCTGGGTGTGGGGCACAACACCCCCGGCATCATCAAGTACCCCTTCTGGCGCATGACGGACGGGAACCCGCGTGCCGTATACGCCTGCCTGAATGCGGGGGACGCGTGTGCGCCGGACGCTATCAAGGACCGCTCCGTCTGCATCGACGGCGACCTCGCGGACATTCTGGCGCAGATCTAAAAAAAACACGGAGGACATCCTCCGTGTTTTTTATTGTACATATTACAGCGCCTCGAAGTGATAGCGGGGCTTGCCGAGACTCTTTTTTCCGTATTCAATCGCCGATGTGGGACAGTAGCAGATACAGGCCATGCAGTGGGTGCAGGCCTTGCCCCAGACGGGTCTGCCGCCCCGCAGGGTGATGTTGTTCATCGGGCAGCGCGCCGCGCAGCGGCCGCAGCCGGTGCAGGCGTCCCCGGCGGCGAAGGCGTTCGCCTTCACGCAGAAGGTATAGAACAGCGGGTTCACCGGCCCGCTCATGAAGCGGTCATAGAGGTTATTCCGCGTCGGCGCGAAGGGCTGGCCGGCCTTGAGCGCAGCAATGGCGCGGTCGATGTCCGGCTCGGCGCGGGCGACAATCTCCCGTGCCTCGTCCGCCTGCGGAGCGTCGAACATCGCGATATAGTTCTCTGGCATGACGATCTGCGCCGTCCCCATGCAGGCGATGCCCTTCTTCCGGCAAAGCGCGCGGTTGTACCGCTCGGCATGGCCGATCTCGCTGCCGCATGTCATGACGAACCACGCCCGCTTCGCTCCGCGCAGCTCCGTGCGCAGCAGCCAGTCCCGCACAACGCGCGGAATGCGCCACGCGTAGATCGGCGTGACGAGCACAAGGCGCTCCCCGGCGTCGACGGGTGACGTGTCGCCCGACTTGATGCGGTCATTCAGGCTGAGCAGCGGCTCGCCCAGCGCGTCCGCGATGCGCCGGGCGGCGTATTTGCTGTTTCCGGTGCCGGAAAAGTACAAAATCATATCAATCAACCATTCGGCCGCGTTGCGTCCGCACAAATAGGGATGAAAGCGTGCAGACAAACGGCCGCCTTTCT
>USAC01000033.1 GCA_900552475.1 uncultured Eubacteriales bacterium
GGCCCGCGCCCCAGCGCAACTGCCCGCGCCACCCCCGCGGGTTGCTGGGGGGCCTGCGTGTGTTTGGCCCCCTACCCGCGCCCAAAACGCGCGGGTCGGAGCGAAACTCTTTGTTCCAAAAGGGCTTCGCCCTTTTGGAACAAGCTCAAATATGCCCGGAATCACAGATTCCGGACATATTTTGCTGAGAAGTCTTATTTCGTTTTCGGCTGCTGCTGGGTGATGCAGTGGATGTTGCCGCCGCCGAAGGCGACCTCGCGCGTCTGCACGCCCACGACCTCGCGGTCGGGGAACATCTCCTGCACCTGCCGCACGGCGAGCAGGTCGTTCTCGTCGCCGTACTGTGGGAGGATGACCGCGCCGTTGACGATCAGGAAGTTCATATACGAGGCGATGCTCACCTCGCCGTTCTCGCGGGGGATTGTCCCCTCGACGGTGTCGATCGTCTCCGCCCCTTCGAGCAGGCACGGCTTTTTCGTCAGGCAGAGCTTATGCACCTTCAGGCGGCGGCCCTTGGCGTCGGTCGCCTGACTGAGCGTGCGGAAGGCGTCCTGCGCCTCCTGATAAAACGGATGGTCCTTGTCCTCTGTCCAGATGCAGGCCACCTCGCCCGGCCGGATGAAGCAGGCCACGTCGTCGATGTGGCCGTTCGTCTCGTCGGGGTCGATGCCGTCGCGGATCCAGAGTACCTTCTCGCAGCCGAGATAGTCGCAGAGTTTTCGCTCGATCTCCTCGCGGCTCATGCCGGGGTTGCGCCCGCGGGAGAGCAGGCACATCTCTGTCGTGAGCACCGTGCCCTCGCCGTCGACGTGGATGGAGCCGCCCTCAAGCACGAAGCCGTCCGTGCGATAGCTGTCCGCCCCCGCGAGCTCGCAGATCTTCTGCGCGACCTGATCGTCCTTGTCCCACGGGAAATACAGCCCGTCGACGAGGCCGCCCCAGGCGTTGAACTCCCAGTCCACGGCGCGCAGCTCGCCCGCCTCGTTCACGAGGAACGTCGGTCCGCAGTCGCGCACCCACGCGTCGTTCGCGCTCATCTCCACAACGCGGATGTGCTCGGGCAGACGGGCGCGGGCGTTCTGATACTGCGCGGCGGAGACGCACATCGTGACCGGCTCGAAGCGGGCGATGGCCTCGGCCACGGCGCAGAACGCGCGCTGGGCGGGCTTGCCGCCGCCGCGCCAGTTGTCGGGCCGCTCGGGCCAGAGCATCCAGACGCCCGCCTGCGGCTCGAACTCCGCCGGCATGCGGAAGCCGTCGGCCTTGGGGGTGGTCTCTGTCATACGTTTTGCCATACAAATTTCCTCCTACATGGTTTTCCGCCGGGCACGTCCGGCGATGAGCAGCTCGCCGAGCAGAATCGCGAGCACGGAACCGATCGTGATTGGGAGATAGGTGCTGAGCGTCTGCTTATCGAGCGAGAGCGGAACGGCCGTGAAGACGATGGAGACAAGAATGAGCACCATCGGCACATAGGCCAGCCACTTGAGAAAGCCGGGGCTGCCCGGCACGCGGAAGGGCCGCGGCGTCGCGGGGTCGCTGCGGCGGAGCTTCAGAAACGCCGGAAACACCGGCACATAGCTCAAAAGCAGCATCACCAGATTCAGCGCGAAGAAGCTCCAGAAGAGCGAGGAATCCGGGCTGACGCGCTCGATGACGATGCCGAGCATGCACACGAGCGAAGCGACGATGCCCGAGGTGAGCGCGGAGCCGACCGGCATGCCATTGCGCTTTGAGCGGCGGGCGAACACGGCGGGCATGTCCCCGCGGTCAGCCGCGTAGGCAGCCGTGGAGTTGACGCCCATCGACCACGAGATCATGTTGCCGAAGAGCGTGATGAGAAACAGCAGCGCCACGACCCCGACGAGAACGCCCCCGGCCTGCCCCGTCATGAGGGACACGGCGTCGATGAGCCCTGAGTCCACGCTGATCTCGCTCGTCGGTACGGCCGCGCCGATGCCGAAGGCGGAGAACAGGTAGATCGCGGCGATGACGACGCCGCCGGTGACGATGGCCTGCGGGATCTGGCGGCGCGGGTCGCGCATGTTGTCGGCGTAGGTGCAGACGACCTCGAAGCCGAGGAAGTTGAAGATAATCACCGAGATATAGGAGAGGCTCTCGAGGTCGAACGACGGAAGAAACGTCCGCGCAGCCATGTCGTTGACAAAGCCGCTGCGCGCGACATACAGGATTCCCAGCACGCCGACGAGCACGGCCAGCAGGATCTTGATCGCGGCGCTGAGATTCAGAATGATGATGCTGTCGCAGACCGGGTAGAACGCAACGACCGTCACGATCCAGATAAACGCGAGCTGCACCAGCAGACTCATCGCCCAGCCCGGCCGCCAGCCGAAGAGGTACCACAGCAGCTCCGGGCACATGACCGCGAGCGACGCCATCCAGAGCGGGAAATTGATCCAGTAGTACCACGACGAGCGCGCGCCCCACTTCGAGTCCGGCCACGCCGTCGCGATCCAGTCATAGAGCCCGCCGTCGCCGACGTAGGCCGTCCCCAGCTCGGAGGAAATCAGCCCGTAGGGCAGCAGAAAGGCAGCAATCATGAAGATCCACCAGAAATACTGGCTGTTGCCGATGGAGGCCACCGGCGCGGCGGCCTCCGCCACGAACACCACGCAGATGACGGAGAGAATCACGTCAATCAGGTGAAATTTTTTCCGTTCCATGGCGGCGCCCCGTCAGCAGTAGATGCGCTCTTGCAGGAAGTGGTCGAGTTCCTCCTGCGCCGCGGCGATCTGCAGTTCCGAGCGCTCCGGGCGGCAGCGGGTGAAGTAGACCAGCAGGCCGCGCATGGCCGTCAGGCGGTTGCCCGCCTGCTCCCAGCAGAGGGAAGCGTCGGAGTCGGCGACCTCGTCGGTCACGTCCTCGCCGCGCGTCGCGGGCAGGCAGTGCAGGAACTTGCAGCCGATGCTGCCGAGACTCATCAGCTCGCGGTTCACCTGATAGTCGTGGAACACGCGCACGCGCTCCTCCTTGGGCATCTCGTTTTCATACAGGCCGTACCACACGTCCGTGTAGATGAAGTCCGCGCCGCGGACGCTCTCGCGCTCGTCGGTCACGCGGAAGCTGCCGCCGCTTGCCTGGCAGTTGCGCTCAAGGATCTGCATGTGCTGCTCGCCGAGCTGGTGGCCGCGCGGGCCGTAGTGGACGAAGTTCATGCCGAGCTTCGTGGTGATGAAGCCGAGCGACGCGCAGACCTGCGTGCCGTCGCCGACAAAGACGACCTTGCAGTCCGAGAGCTTCTTCCCGCGCGGCAGGTGCTCGAAGATCGTGCACATGTCGCCGATCTCCTGCGTGGGGTGGTTATAGTCGGACATGCCGTTGAGCACCGGAACCGAGCACGCCTCCGCGAGCGAGACGATCGTCCTGTGCTCAATCACGCGCGCCATGACGACGTCCACGAGCTTGCTCAGCACGCGCCCCGTGTCCTCGATCGTCTCATGTCCACCGAGCTGGATCATGCCGGGGCCGAGGTACTGCGCGTGACCGCCCATCTGGCTCATGGCCGTCTCGAATGAGACGCGCGTACGCGTGGACGACTGCTGGAAGATCATCGCGAGCGTCATATCCTGCATCAGCCGGGGGTAGTAGCCGCGGCGGATGGCGCGCTTGACGGCCAGACTCAGCTCGATCATGTCGAGCAGCTCCTCGCGGGTGAAATCATTGGTGTCGATGAAATCTTTGACCATAAATCCGGTTCCTCCTGTGTTGGATCAGTTTGGGAATACCTGTGCGTGCCGGTAGTTTGCACGCGCGGAGGAGGATTTATGCGCGGGGGAGTGAAAATGGGATTTTGGTTTTTGAGAAGAATTGGCAATTTGAGTGGGCCTGTCTATGCCTCCGCCAATCTCCAACCGAACACAGCACCCCGCGCCGCAAAAAAACGACGCACACCCGAGGGTGTGCGCCATTTTAACATACATGATGCGTCTTTTCAATGAGCCTTCTTCTTGCCGAGGTAGGCCTCCTTGATCGACTCGTCCGCCAGCAGCTCCGCGCCGGTGCCGGTCTTGGTGATCAGGCCCGTCTCGAGGACATAGGCCCGGTCGGCGAGCTTGAGCGCCATGTTCGCGTTCTGTTCGATCAGCAGTACCGTCACGCCCTGCTGATTGATGGTGCGGATGATATCGAAGATTCCCTGCACCACCAGCGGCGCAAGACCGAGCGACGGCTCGTCCATCATCAGCAGCTTCGGGCGGCTCATGAGCGCGCGGCCCACGGCGAGCATCTGCTGCTCGCCGCCGGAGAGCGTCCCGGCGAACTGCCAGCTGCGCTCCTTCAGGCGCGGGAACAGCGAATAGATCCATTCGATGTCCTGCTCGATGCCGCTCTTGTCGCTGCGCAGATACGCGCCGATCTTCAGGTTCTCCAGCACCGTGAGGTCGGCGAACACGCGCCGTCCCTCCGGCACCTGCGCGATGCCCTGCTCGAGGATCTTGTTGATGGGCATGCCGAGCAGCTCTGTGTCGTTATAGGTGATGGAGCCGCTGTCGGCCTTGACGAGACCGGAGATCGTGCGCAGGGTGGTGGACTTGCCCGCGCCGTTTGCGCCGATCAGGGTGACGATCTTGCCGTCCGGCACCTCGATGTCCACGCCGCGCAGGGCGCGGATGCCGCCGTAGGACACATGCAGGTCTTTAATTTTCAGCATCGTCTGCCACCCCCAGATATGCGTCGATGACGCGGTCGTTGGCCTGAATCTCGGCGGGAACGCCCTGTGCGATCAGCTCGCCGAAGTCCAGAACGTAAATGCGGTCGGAAATGTCCATGACGAGGTCCATGTGGTGCTCGATGAGCAGGATCGTCATGTGGAAATCTTTGCGGATCTGCGCGATAAACTCGGTCAGCTCGATCGTCTCCTGCGGGTTCATGCCGGCGGCGGGCTCGTCGAGAAGCAGCAGCTTCGGCTGCGTCGCGAGGGCGCGTGCAATCTCCAGACGGCGCTGCTTGCCGTAGGGCAGAGAGGTCGCGAGCTCGTCTTTCACGTCCTCCAGACCGACGATGCGCAGCAGCTCCAGCACCTCCTCGCGCTGTTTGGCCTCCTCCTTGCGGTTGCCGCGGAACGTCGCGGAGAAGAAACCGCTCGAACGGCGCATGTGCTTGGCGATGAGGACGTTGTCGAACACCGTCTGCGTTTTCCACAGGCGGATGTTCTGGAACGTACGGGCCATGCCGCGGTCGGTGATCTTATCGGGCGTCGGCTCGAGGATGCGGTCGGTAAAGGCAAACTCGTCACGCGCCTTCTGCTCGGCCTTCCACACCTCGAGCGAGGCGTCGTCAAGCATCTCCTCGGGCGCGAACTGCGCGGTATACATCGTGGGATGCTTGCCCTTATAGAGCTTTTTCATCTTGCCGGTCGGGTGGTTGCGGACGATGCACTCGCCGTCGAAGGTGATGCGGCCGTTCGAGGGCGCGTAGACGCCCGTGATGACGTTGAAGGCCGTCGTCTTACCGGCGCCGTTCGGGCCGATGAGCGCGACGATCTCGCCCTCGTTCACCTCGAGGTTCAGGTTGTCGACGGCGACGACGCCGCCGAACTGCATGGTGGCGTTTTCCACCTTCAGAAGCGTTTTCTTCTCACTCATTTGGACGCTTCCTCCTTTTTCGCGGCTTTTGCGGCGCGCTTGGCGCGGCGGGCGCGGATGAGATCCGGCAGCTCCCGGTCACCCATGATGCCCTTGCGGAAGAACAGCACCACGATCATGATGACCACGGAGAACACGACCATACGGAAGCCGCTGCGCAGCAGCGGGAGCTTGAAATTCCCGATGAACGTCTCGCTGTCGAGGAAGCGGAGCCACCACTCGGAGCATGCGACATACAGGAACGTCGCGATGCAGCTGCCGGAGATGGAGCCGATGCCGCCGATGACGACGATCAGCAGGATCTCATAGGTCATGGTCGCGGTAAAGACCTTCGCCTGTGCGTTCGCGACATACATCGCAAAGAGCGCCCCGCCCACTCCAGCGAAGAACGAGCTCGTGACGAACGAGAGCATCTTGTGCTTGGCGAGGTTGATGCCCATGGCCTCGGCGGCGACCTCGTCGTCGCGGATGGCCTTGAAGGCGCGGCCGTAGGTCGAGTTAATCAGCAGGACAATGATCGCGATGCAGATAATCGCAATCAGGAACGGGACAAACGTGGACAGATACAGCACCACCGAGCCGTTCTTGCCCGAGATGTTGAAATCCGTGAACGTGGGGAAGCTCTTGATCATGTTCGCGCCGTTCGTGACGGGGCCGAGCTTCTGCCACTGGAAGATGGCGCGCAGGATCTCCGCGAAGCCGAGCGTGGCGATGGCGAGGTAGTCGCTCTTCAGGCGCAGGACGGGCAGTCCGATCAGCCACGCGAACAGCGCCGCGACGCAGCCCGCGAGGATCAGCGCGACGAGGACAGAGAGCACAAGGCTCACCGCGCCGCCAAAGCCGCCCGAGCCGAAGATCCCGCCGAACAGATCCGGCAGAGAGAACTTGACGGCGGAGCCGCCGAAGAGGTAATAGACCTGATCCTTCGCCGCGAGGGGCACCATGAGGATGCCGTAGGTATACGCGCCGAGGAGCATGAAGCCCGCCTGACCGAGGGAGAACAGACCCGTGAAGCCGTTGAGCAGGTTCATCGAAACGGCCACGAGCGAATACACCGCGGCCTTTTTCAGCACCGTGAAGAGCTGACTGGTGGGCAGGAGGATCGCGGGGGTGCTTGGCAGGAGCAGATTCAGGTTCTCCAGCAGGATCACCAGAAGCAGCAGACCCGCGATGCACAAAAGCGCGGTCAAAGAGCCTTTTTTGCTCTGTTTTTGTTTCAGCATCTGACTTGCACCTCCCCTTAGACCTTATCCGTGGACTTCTCGCCGAACAGGCCCGTGGGCTTGAAGACCAGAATCACGATCAGCAGCGCGAAGGTGAACGCGTCGGAGAACACGGTATACTCCGTGCTCTTGATGAGGTTCTCGCACAGGCCGATGATAAACGCGCCGATCACGGCGCCGGGGACGGAGCCGATGCCGCCGAACACGGCGGCGACGAACGCCTTCAGGCCGGGCAGCGCACCGGCGGTGGGGTTCACGGCGGGGTAGCAGGTGAAGTACAGGATCGAGCCGATCGCCGCCAGCGCCGAGCCGATGATGAACGTCACGGAGATGACGGAGTTGATCTTGATGCCCATGAGCTGGGCCGTCTCGAAGTCGCGGGAAACGGCGCGCATGGCCATGCCGACCTTCGTGTGGTTGATGAGCTGCGTCAGGCCGAGCACCAGCAGGATCACGAGCACGGGCGTGATGAGCACGACGAGCTTCGTGGGCGTACCGGCGATGGTAACGGTCTTCGTCAGCCAGGAGATCTCCGGATAGACCATGGGCTGGCCGCCGGTGATGTAGGTTGCGGTGTTCTGCAGGAAGTAGCTCACGCCGATGGCGGAGATCATGACGGACATGCGCGGCGCGGTGCGCAGCGGCTTATAGGCCAGGCGCTCAATCAGGAAGCCCAGCACCACCGTCATGACGAGCACGAGCGGCAGGGCGATGTAGAGCGGCAGGGTCGCCGAGAAATAGATGCCCATCAGGCCAGCCACCATGAACACGTCGCCGTGGGCGAAGTTGATCAGGCGCAGGATGCCGTAGACCATCGTGTAGCCGATGGCGATGAGGGCATATTGTCCGCCCACGGCGATGCCGGAGAGCAGGACGGAAATGATAAATTGCACAGGATTTCCTCCCTCGTGTGTTTGTCAACTGGATGCCTGGAAAAGGCGCGCCGCGCGGCGTTCCTTTTCCGGACACCCAATCCCGAAAAAAGGGTTCACTTGGCGGGGGATTTCTCCCCCGCCAAGTGGCAGCTTTTCTTGTTCTTATGGAGTTCAGCTGGCGGAGCCGGTCTGCACCTTCTCGAGCACCCACGCGCCGTTGGCGGTGTCGGCGGTCTTGATGAAGGCCGTGTCGCGGACGGCGTCACCGATGGCGTCAAAGGAAATGGAGCCGGAGACGCCGGTGTAGGTCACGGTGGGCAGAGCCGCCTTGATCTTGGCGGCGTCGGGGGAGCCGGCGGCCTTGATCGCCTCGAGGGCGACATAGTAAGCGTCGTAGCCCATGGCGGTCACAGCGGAGATGGTGTCGTCGCCGCCGTTGTCGCTCTTGGCGCTGGCGTTGTTGTTGATGTAATCCTTGATGCCCTTATCGAACTCAGGGGAACCGCCCTCCTGATAGAAGGTGGAGACATACAGCTGGATGTTCGTGCCCTGCGCGGCTGCGAGCACCTTGTTGTCATCGAGCGTATCGGAGCCGATGAAGGGGATGTCGATGCCGAGGGAGCTGGCCTGCTGGATGATCTGGGTGGCGTAGGCGATGGAGACGGGGGTGAAGATGACGTCCGCGCCGGAGGACTTGGCCTTATTCAGATAGGTGGTGAAGTCGGAGTTGTTCGTGGGGAAGGAGTCGGTGATGACGGTGCCGCCCGCGGCCTCAAAGACCTTGGTGAAGTAGCTGATCAGGCCCTGATCGTACTCGTTGCCGTTCTCGCCGAGGCAGTAAGCGGTCTTGGCCGCGAACTTGTCCTTGGCGAAGTTCGAGAGGACGGCGGACTGGAAGTTATCCAGGAAGCAGATGCGGAAGTAGTAGTCGTTGCCGGCGGTGACGTTGGGGTTCGTGCATGTCACGCCGATGGCGGCGATGCCGGCCTCACCGAACTTGGGGCCGCCGGCCATGGCTGCGCCGGAGCCGTAAGTGCCGAGGACGAGGGAAACGCCCTTGGACACGAGGTCGGAAGCGGCGGAAGGCGCCTTATCGGTGGAAGAGCCGTTGTCGGACAGAACCAGCTCGACCTTGTACGTCTCGCCGTTGAGCTCGACCGTGGGGGTCTCGGAGTTGGCGTACTGCATGCCGAGCACTTCCTTCTTGCCGCCGGAGGCGGAGTCGCCGGACAGGGGCTCAAACACGCCGATCTTGATGACCTTGTCACCGCTGTTGGTATTGCTCTGGCCGCCGTCACCGCCGCAGGCAACCAGCGACAGGACCATCAGCATGGCCAGCAGCAGGGATACAAACTTTTTCATGCAAATTTCCTCCTAAATTCTCGCAAGATTCCCGGAGGGCGTTCTCTCCGCGCCCGTCCGGTGATGCAATAGAGTTATTTTAATGGAATTTGTGCAGAATTACAATCGGCAAATATGACGTAATTTCCCCCGGAAAATGTGCCCGCGCAGCGGGGTATTGTTCGCTTCTCATATGCATTTTGTCCGCACATCGCGGACAGATTGCGACAATTCTTTAACAAGGCGATGCGGCAAATTTTTTATCACCGTATAACAGGCATACATTTTTGACAGAAAACTCCTCCGAGATCGCAGAATCCGGTACTTTTCCGCTTTTCACCGAAGTCTTCCGGCGAGCCCTCCCCTCCGGGGACGGTTCGCCGCGGACGGTGGACGCGGTTTCCGAACTTTTCCAGGCGGTTCGCGCGGTGTCTCCCGTCGGAAAACAGTGGGTTTTCGTGATTTTGACCAACCACTCAAAAAAATGCGCCCCGCAGTGCTTAGCGAAAGATAGGAAAAGACGCGCCCGGCCTGCGCCGGGCACGTCTTTTGTTTATGGGTGTGGTTTTATTCCGTTTTTTCCGCATTGTCCGTAAACACGGCCTCAAAGTCTGCGGCGCTCATCGTCTCGTGCGCGAGCAGATACTCCGCCACGGTCACGAGCCGGGCGCGGTTCTCCTCGAGAATCGCCAGGCAGCGGCCATAGGCCTCGCCGATGATGCGGCTGATCTCCTCGTCGATCTCGGCGGCGGTCTTCTCGGAATACGGGCGCGTCTGCGCCATCGACTTGCCGATGAACACCTCGTCGTGTCCGGCATCGAAGGCGACGGTGCCGAGCCGGTCGGACATGCCGTAAGTGCCGACCATCTTGCGCGCCATGGACGTCGCGCGCTGGATGTCGTTCGAAGCGCCGGTGGAGATATCGCCGAGGATCAGCTGCTCCGCCGCGCGGCCGCCCAGCAGCGAGACAATCTGGCTGAGCAGGTACGAGCGGGAGAGGTACGACCGGTCCTCGTCGGGCAGGGAGATGGTCATGCCGCCCGCCTGTCCGCGCGGGACGATCGTGATCTGGTGGACCGGGTCGTGGTCGGGCAGAGCGTGCATCACGACGGCGTGGCCCGCCTCGTGATACGCCGTCAGGCGGCGCTCATGCTCCGGAATGACGCGGCTATGCTTCTCGGGCCCGGCGATGACCTTGATGACGGCCTCATTGAGCAGCGCCATGTTGATCGCGGGCAGGTCGCGCCGACCGGCGAGCAGCGCTGCCTCGTTGAGCAGGTTCTCCAGATCCGCGCCGGCGAAGCCCGCCGTGCTCCTGGCGACCTGCGCGAGGTCGACGTCCTCGGCGAGGGGCTTGTTGCGCGCGTGGATGGCGAGGATCTCCTCGCGGCCCTTGATATCGGGCAGGCCGACATAGACCTGCCTGTCGAAGCGGCCAGGGCGCAGGAGCGCGGGGTCGAGGATGTCGACGCGGTTCGTCGCGGCGAGGACGACAACGCCCTCGTTCGCGGAGAAGCCGTCCATCTCGACGAGCAGTTGGTTGAGCGTCTGCTCGCGCTCGTCGTGGCCGCCGCCGACGCCGCTGCCGCGCTGGCGGCCGACGGCGTCGATCTCGTCGATGAAGATGATGGCAGGAGCGTTCTGCTTGGCCTGCGTGAAGAGGTCGCGCACGCGGCTCGCGCCGACGCCGACGTACATCTCCACAAAGTCGGAGCCGGAGATGGAGAGGAACTTCACCCCGGCCTCACCGGCCACGGCACGCGCGAGCAGCGTTTTGCCCGTGCCGGGAGGGCCGACGAGCAGGACGCCCTTCGGGATGTGCGCGCCGAGGCTGAGATACTTCTCCGGATCGCGCAGGAACTCCACGATCTCCTGCAGCTCCTCCTTCTCCTCGTCCGCGCCCGCGACGTCGCGGAACGTAGTCTTTTTGTCACCCTCGCCGGGCGTCTGGACGCGGGCCTCGCCGAAGCGGGCCATCTTGCTGTCCATCCCGCCGCCCGCGTTGCGGGCCATGAGGTTCATCAGCAGGATGAACGCCAGAATCGCCAGCACATACGGCAGCAGCAGCTGCAGCCAGTTTGTCGAGTGGTCGGCGTGGTAGTTATAGTCGGTGATGATGCCGCTCGCGCTCTGCTGCTCGACGAGCTCGTTGAGATCGTCATAGAACAGGTCGAAGCTGTAGAGGTCGCAGGTGGCGGTCGTGCCGTCCTTTAAGTCGG
Source organism: uncultured Eubacteriales bacterium (assembly GCA_900552475.1). Taxonomy (GTDB): domain Bacteria; phylum Bacillota; class Clostridia; order Oscillospirales; family Oscillospiraceae; genus Vescimonas. The sequence goes on from USAC01000033.1 coordinate 11,262, forward strand.
CGGTGATGCGTGTGTCGCGGATGACAAAGCTCTGCACCTGCTCCTGCTGAAAGAGCTGGCGCAGCTGGGCATAGGAGATGTCGCCGCTGCTGCGCATGCCGGCAAACAGGTAATACAGCAGCAGGAGCATCAGAACGACCAGAAAAATGCCGGAAAAGCCGTACTTTCTTTTTCCGTTCAAACGGTTCCCTCCTCTCGGTTAGTGGATGGTGCGGATGCCGCGCCAGCTGTTGTCCTTGAGCACGGACGCGCAGACCAGCACGCGGGCCTGCAGCTTGCTGACGGGGATATAGGGCTGGCTCCAGCTGCGGCTGTCCCACGAGCCGGCGCGGTTATCGCCGAGCAGGAACAGGCATCCGTCCGGAACCTGAAAGACGCCGTCGCTGGTGGTAATCCCCTGCTGCGGCAGGTAGTCCTCCTCCAGACGTTCGCCGTTGATATAGACATAGCCGCCGGAGAAGGAAATCTCATCGCCCGGCAGGCCGATGACGCGCTTGACGAGGAGCTTGCCCATCTCGTCGCTCCAGAAGGTCACGACCTCGCCGCGCTCGGGTACCGGGTCGGACACAACATACGGCAGACGCCAGCAGACCATCAGCGATTTTGACGGCACCGTCGTCTCCATCGAGCCGGTGGGGACATAGGCCAGCTGGAAAACGACCTTGAACAGGACAAACACCACCGCCACGGTCACCAGCAGATAACCGTAGTCCGACCAGAACTTCGCGGCGCGCTTTTTCGGCTGCAGGCGCTTGCCCTGATAGCCGCGATTTTCATCCAATGCGGATTCCTCCTTTCCGGTGTCTCCGCGCGAAAGGGCGCGGGGCATAAAAACGCTTTATTTGCTGTATACCTCGGGCTTGAGCACGCCGATATACGGCATGTTGCGGTACTGCTGCGCATAGTCCAGCCCGTAGCCCACCACGAACTCGTCGGGCACGACGAAGCCCGCGTAGTCGGCATGGATGGCCTTTTCGCGGCGGGAGGGCTTGTCGAGCAGGGTGACGATCGTCACGGAGCGCGCGCCCTTGGTCATGAGGTAGGCCTTCAGGAAGGCGAGGGTATTGCCGGAGTCGAGAATATCCTCGACGACGATGATGTCGCGGTCGGTGATGTCGCTCTGCAGGTCGCGGGTGATCTGCACGACGCCGGAGGACTTCGTCCCGTCCTGATAGGAGGACAGACCGATGAACTCCAGCTCGCTCTTCAGCTGCGCCGCGCGCACGAGGTCGGCCATAAAGATGAAGCAGCCGTTCAAAACGCCGACGAACAGGGGATCCTCCCCGGCGAAGCGGTCATAGAGCTGGCTGCCCAGCTCCTCCACGCGCGCCTTGATCTCCTCCTCGGTCAGCAGGACCTTCAGGATGTCCTGATCCATATTGCTCTTTGCCATTGCCTGTATCCTCCTCAAGTATCTTCTGTATGATCTATTTCGATGATAAGCCCCGGGCCGCCCGGCTCCGGCAGGAAATCCGCGTCCGTCCCGATACCGTAGGCGGCGAGGGGCCGCTCTCCGGCGCAGAGCACCGGGATGCGCTCACGCTGCGCCGCCGGGACGCCCGCGTCCGCAAACAGCCGCTTCAGGCTGCGCGCCCCGCGCGCGCCGGGAAGGCGCAGCCGGTCGCTCCCGCGCCACGGCCGGACGGTAAGAGACTGGTTTATCTTATCACAATTCAGGCGAATTGCATCACTTTTTTTGAAAGATTTTTCCGTTTTTTTGCGCAGAGTAATTGTATAATCTCCCCAACGGACGGCGCTGCCGTCGGGAAGCGCCGTCTGCGGCAGGGGCGGCGGCGCATATCGCAGTGCCCACACATCGCCGCGCTTTTCGGCGCGGACGCCGCCGGGCAGGTGCAGCAGGCTGTCCTTCTCCGAGAGGGCCAGCGCCGTCATCGCCTCATAGTGCGCGGCGGTGAAGTCGCGCTGTCCCGCGCCGAGCCGCTCGAGCAGCAAGCGCACCATACGCGTGCGGAGCACCTCCGGCGCATCCCGCAGCGCGCCGCACGGCACCCGCGTCCCCTCATCGGGCAGGCGCGAGCGCGCGAGCCCGTCGAGATAGTCGTCCTCCGCGCGCAGCAGCTCCGCCGCGCGGCAGAGGTTCGCGGCAGTGCCGGGCTGGAAGCGCTCGATCTGCGGCATCAGCTCGAGCCGCAGGAAGTTGCGGCGCAGGGTCGTGTCCGCGTTTGTCTCGTCCTCGATGTGACCGAGGTGGTTTTTCTCCAGATACGCCTCGATCTCGGCGCGGGTCGTCTGGAGCAGGGGGCGGACAACGCGTCCGCGCACGGGCGGGATCCCGCGCAGGCCTCGCGTCCCGGCCCCGCGCAGCAGGTGCAGCAGCACCGTCTCCGCCTGGTCGCCCGCGTGGTGTGCCGTTGCGATGCGCGCGGCGCCGATCTCGTCGGCTGTCCGCTCCAGAAATTCATACCGCGCGCGGCGGCCCGCTTCCTCAACACCCACGCCCAGCTCCCGCGCGAGCGCGGGGACATCCGCGCGCCCGACATGGCAGGGGACGTCCAGCGTCCGGCAGAGCGACTGCACAAACGCGACGTCCCGCGCGGCGGTGGGGCGCTGGCCGTGGTCGAGGTGCGCCGCGGCGACGGAAAAGCCCCGCGCGGTGCCGAGCCGCGCCAGATAGTGCAGCAGGCACACCGAATCGCGCCCGCCGGAGACGGCGACCAGTACCGTCCCGCCCGCGGGCGGCAGCATCCCCCAACGCTCCATCCACGGCAGAAGGTTCATCTCATTCGTCCTCGTCATAGCGGCTCTCCAGCGTGCCGAAGGCGGTATACTCCGGCATCCAGCGCAGCGGCACCTTGCCCGTCTCGCCGTGGCGGTTCTTGGCGATGATGCACTCGGCGATATTCCGCTTTTCGGAGTCCTCATTATAGTAGTCGTCGCGGTAGAGGAACATGACGATATCCGCGTCCTGCTCGATGGCGCCGGATTCACGCAGGTCGGAGAGCATGGGGCGCTTATCCTCGCGCTTTTCGTTGGCACGGCTCAGCTGCGACAGGCACAGCACCGGCACCTGCAGCTCCTTGGCCATGATCTTGAGCATACGGGAGATATCGGAGACGGCCTGCTGGCGGTTTTCGCCGCTGTAGCCCTTGCCGCCGGCTGAGGTCATCAGCTGCAGATAGTCGATCACGACGAGGCCGAGGTTATCGAGCCGGCGGCACTTCGCGTTCATATCCGCGACGGTCAGCAGTGGATTGTCGTCGATGCGGATGTCGGTGCGGCTGAGCGCGGAGGCGGCCTCGGCGATCTTGACCCAGTCGCTCTCGCGGAGGTTGCCGGTCACAAGGCGGGTGTTCTCCACCAGCCCCTCGGTCGCGATCAGGCGGGTAACGAGCTGCTCACGGCTCATCTCGAGGGAAAAAATTGCGACCGTCTTGCCAGACTCCTTCGCCGCAGAGAGCGCCACGTTCAGCGCCATACTCGTCTTGCCCATACCGGGACGGGCGGCGAGGAGCAGGAGGTCGGAATCGTTCAGGCCGTTGATCTTGCTGTCGACCGCGGAAAAGCCCGTGGAGAGCCCCGGCACCTTCTCACCGCCCGCGGCGGTCAGCTCGGCCAGACGCTCCATCACGTCCTGCAGCACGACGCCGATGGTGACCATGCTCTGGGCGTTGCGGCCGCGGCGGATGGCATAGATCTTCTGCTCCGCCGCCTCGAGCAGGTCGCCTGCCGAGCCGGTTCCCTCCTGCACCATGGCGGTGATGTCCCCGGCGGCGGTGGCCACGGCGCGCATGAGCGCCTTGTCGCGGACGATCTTCGCGTACTCCATGACGTTCGCGCTGGTGGGCGTGATCTCCATGAGCTGGAGCAGGTAGCTGCGGGTGTTGTCGTTATAGAGACCGTTCTTCTCCATCTCGCCCGCGACGGTCACGCCGTCGATGGGCTTGGAGTAGACGAACATGGAGTAGATCGTCTCGAAAATCTCGCGGTTTGCGCGCAGATAGAAGTCCTCCGGGCGCAGCTGGTCCATGACGTCCTTGACGCACTCGGCGTCGATGAGCATGGAGCCGAGCACCGCCTGCTCCGCCTCCGGGGAGTGCGGCATCTGCCGCACCAGCAATTCGTCCATGATTGCGCTCCTCTCTTCGCTGCTCCGCCGGGCGGAAAGCCGCCGGCGGGCCGATGAAACGGTTTTTGCCCCGGCATACGCGGGGCAAAAACGCCCCGCCGCGCGCGGCGGGGCGCTGTCGTGTTACTTCTCCTCCGTCACGAGGACATAGACCGTGCCGCTGATCTCAAAGCCGAGCTTGGCCTTGATCTCAAAGCTGCCGAAAGTCTTGATGGGCTGGTCGAGCACGAGCTTCTTGCTGTCGACGTCCATGCCGTACTGCTCCTTCAGGGCAGCCGCAATCTCCTTGCCGGTGACGGCGCCGAAGAGCTTGCCGCCCTCGCCGCCCTTGGCGGCGATCTTCACCTGGCAGCTCTTGAGCTTCTCGGCGATCTCCAGCGCGGCGGCCTTCGCCTCGGCGTCCGCCTTGGCCTTCGCCTTCGCCTGCAGGTTCATGGTGTTGACGGCATCTGCCGTGGCCAGAACGGCCATGCCCTTGGGCAGCAGGAAATTGCGTGCGTAGCCCTCGGCGGCCTCGATCATCTGGCCCTTCTTGCCCTTACCGCGGACATCCTGCGTCAAAATCACTTTCATGGTTGGTTCCTCCTTATTGTTAATCCTGAAACTAAAAATAGAGTGGTTTACTTCTCAAAATAGTTGTCGATCGCCGCGAGCAGGTGCTGCTTGCAGTCGGCGACGTTTCCGTCGCGGAGCTGACCGCCGGCGGTCGTCGAGTTACCGCCGCCGCCGAGCGCTTCCACGATCACCTGCACGTTCACCTCACCGAGCGAGCGGGCCGAGATATAGACCCCGTCGCCCTTCGGATAGAGGACGAACGACGCCTGCACGCCCTTGAGCGTGAGCAGCTCGTCGGCGGCCTTGGCCGCGGTGACGCGGTCGCACTCCTCCTCGAGCGCGGCGATGGCGAGGTCGTCGTGGTACAGCTCCGCGCGGCGGATGATGGCATAGCGCGAGATCATGGACTTGAGGTCGCTCTGGAACATGCGCTGCACGTCCGCCGTGTCGGCGCCGGTGCGGCGCAGGAAGGCCGCCGCCTCAAACGTGCGCCCGCCGGTGCGGTTGGTAAAGTTCTTCGTATCGAGCACGATGCCCGCCAGCAGCGCCTCCGCCTCGCAGCGGAGGATGTCCGACGGCTCCACGAGGTACTGCAGCAGCTCCGTCACCAGCTCGCAGGTGGAGGAGGCGTAGGGCTCGTGGTAGTTGAGCGCCATCTTCTCGATATAGCTTGTGCCTCGGCGGTGGTGGTCGATGACGGCCACGCGGTTGCACGTCTCGAGCAGCGGCTCGGACTCGACGCTCCCGGGGCGGTTGGTATCCACGACCACGAGCAGCGACCCCGGTTGCACCCGCAGAAAGGCGTCGCTCGCGGTGACGAAGGTGCCGGCGTACTCCGGCTGCTGCTGGAGCTTGCGGATCATGGGGTGGGCGGCGTTGTTCTCGAGGTCGATGACGATCTGGCACTTCTTGCCCTTCTTGCGGGCGATGCAGCAGATGCCCGCCGCCGCGCCGAGCGAGTCCATGTCGGCGTAGGCGTGGCCCATGACATAGACCTGCCGCGCGTCCTCGATCAGCTCGCCGAGGGCGCTCGCCATGACGCGGGACTTGACCTTCGTGCGCTTCTCGGTGATCTTGGAGCGCCCGCCGTAGAACTCAAAGTTGACCTTGTCCTTCACGACGGCCTGATCGCCGCCGCGGGAGAGGGCCATCTCGAGCGCGAGCGAGGCGTTTTTGAACAGCGCCTCATAGCTCTCCGCCTCGCGCCCCACGCCGATGGAGAGCGTCGCGGCCACGCCGTCGCCCGCGACGACCTCGCGGACGCTGTCGAGGATGGAAAAGCGCGTGCTGGCATAGTTCGAGAAGCTGCGCTCCTCAAAGACGAAGAGATAGCGGTCGCGGTCATAGCCGAGGAGCAGGCCGCCGGTGTCGGCCGTCCAGCGGTCGAGCTTTTCCTCGAGCGCGGCCAGCAGCGCCGAGCGCTTGTTCTCGGGGCAGGCCTTCATGAGATCCTCATAGTTGTCGATCATCACGATGGCCATGACCGGGCGCGTCAGCTCCACGGTCTGGCGCATCTGCTCGAATTCCGTGACGTCCATCCAGTAGGTCGTGGCGAGGACGCTGCGGCTGCCGGGGAGCTCCTCGTGCCGCCCGAGCCCGCCGAACACGCGGTACTGCCGGTGGTTCCACGTCACAAGCTCCGGGCTTTCGCGCTTGCCCTCGAGCAGCCAGTGCGTGTCGAAGTCCGGGATCACATCGTCAAGGTGCGACTCATAGAGCTTATCGGTCAGGCCGCTGAGCTGGAGAAAGCTGTCGTTGCTCCAGAGTACGGCCTCGGTGTCGAGGTCAAAGACCATCATCGGCAGCGGCGCGAACAGGAGGTTGCTGCTCGCGGCGGAATCCCGTCCGCCGGAGACGCGCTCCATGTACTGCGTGAGCTGCTGCTGCGCGGCGCCGCGGCGCCAGCGGCCGATGAAGTAGACGAGCACGGCGGCCGCCGCCTCGCCGATCGCCAGCGGCAGGGAAATCGGGATCGCCGCCGCGATAAACGCCACCAGACAGATGGCATACAGGACGCTGTTCGTCCTGAGAAAACGGGCCATTTTTCTGTTCAAACGGGTATGCCTCCTCTGTCTCCGGGCGGCGATTTGTATACGCCCCCAGTTTTAGTTTTTTATTATAGCACATCTGTTTACAGTCCACAAGGTGTCACGGCGCAAATTCCGCGTACAAAAGCCCCGCGCGCGAGGACTGTCGGAAGGCGGGGAACAAATGGGGGTGTACAAACGGGAAAGAGTGTGGTATACTTTGTACAAATCGTGGATTTTTCACGAGCTTTTTTGTATGTTTCGCGCCGGAGCGTGCCGCCGCGATCAGATAGAGGGGAATCTTCCCCACATTTCCATACAGAGCAGTCACGGGCGATTTTTCCGTGCCATCGGCGGCGACTCAGGGCCGCGCGGGGACGGAGCGCCTTTCTTTTGCTGCGCCCATTTGGCGCCTTTCTGCTCTGCTCACAATGTTTTATTATAAAGGAGATAGCATTCAACATGGCAGAAAAACTGAAAATCATCCCCCTTGGCGGTCTGAACGAGATCGGCAAGAACATGACCGCCTATGAGTACGGCGGCGAGATCATCATCGTCGACTGCGGCATGGCCTTTCCCGGCGACGACATGTACGGAATCGACTGCGTCATCCCCGATGTGACCTACCTTATCAAGAACCGCAGCCGTCTGCGCGGCATGTTCATCACGCACGGCCACGAGGATCACATCGGCGCGATCCCCTATGTGCTCAAGCAGATCAACGTCCCCATCTACTGCACCCGCTTCACGGCGGGGCTCATCAGGCTCAAGCTGCAGGAGCACCGCCTGCTCGACTCGACGAAGCTTGTGACCGTCGAGGCCGGCCAGACCGTGAAGGCGGGCAAGTTCCAGGTGGAGTTCATCCACGTCAACCACTCCATCGCCGACTCCGTGGCCTTCGCCATCCACACGCGGATGGGCACCGTTGTCCACACCGGCGACTTCAAGATCGACTCCACTCCCATCGACGGGGAGGTCATCGACCTCGCCCGCTTCGGCGAGCTGGGCAAACAGGGCGTGCTGGCGCTGCTTGCCGATTCGACGAACGTGGAGCGCCCCGGCTATACCATGAGCGAGAAGGCCGTCGGCAAGACGTTCGCGCGGCAGTTCGCCGGGTGCAATAAGCGCATCATCGTCACGACGTTCGCCTCGAACGTCCACCGCATCCAGCAGGTCATCGACGCCGCCGCCGCCTGCGGGCGCAAGGTCGCCGTGACGGGCCGCTCGATGGAGAACATCATGAAGGTCTCCACGGAGCTCGGCTATATGAAGCTCCCGAAGGGGACGGTCATGGACGTCAACCGCATCAAGGGTCTCCCGCCGCAGCAGCAGGTCATCATCACGACCGGCAGCCAGGGCGAGGAGATGAGCGCGCTGTACCGCATGGCCTTCTCCACGCACAAACAGATCGACATCGGCCCGCAGGACAAGGTCATCATCTCCGCTTCCGCCATCCCCGGCAACGAGGTGACGGTCGGGCGCGTCATCAACGAGCTCTTCCGCAAGGGCGCGGACGTTGTCTATGACAAGGCCGACATGCTCCACGTCTCGGGTCACGCGTGTCAGGAGGAGCTGAAGATCATCCACGCGCTCGTAAAGCCCCGCTTCTTCATCCCCCTGCACGGCGAGCAGCGCATGCTCCAGATCCACAAGCGCGTGGCCGAGAGCATGGGCATGAAGCCCAATCAGATCTGTGTGGCGGAGAACGGCTCGGTCATCGAGCTGACGGCCAAGCACATGAAGTGCGAGGCGTCCGTCCCCGCGGGCGAGGTGTTCGTGGACGGGTCGGGCGTCGGCGATGTGGGCGCGGTCGTTCTCAACGACCGCAAGATCCTCGCCGAGGACGGCATGGTCGTCATCATGCTGCCCATGAGCTCGCACGACCACCAGCTGCTGTGCGACCCGGAGATCGTGACGCGCGGCTTCGTGTACGTCAAGGAGTCGGAGCAGCTGCTGCAGGAGCTGCGCGAGCTCGCGCAGGATGCCGTATCCGGCATGTCGGCCCGCCGCCGCAAGGATGACGGCGAGGTCTGCAAGACCGTCCGCTCGGCCGTGAGCAGCTACCTCTACAAGCACACCAAACGCAGCCCGATGATTATTCCGATGGTCACGAGACTTTAAAAAATCACACAAAAGGGCGGAGCCCTTTTGTGTGAGAAGGTTTCGCTCCGTTCTGCGCCTCGGGGGGGCGGGGGGCCGCCCCCGGGGCGGCCGCCGCCCCAAATGTTTTTTTGGGGGGGAACCCCCCCAAAAAACAATATATTATATTAACGGGGCGGGGGGGCCCCCCACAC